>JAICEJ010000329.1 GCA_025924215.1 Candidatus Binatia bacterium | reverse complement strand
GAACTAGCTTCCTGATACAACGGTTCAATCCGAACCAATGTTAAACCTGACTCGACAAAGCCCAAGGCGTTAGCCGCCGCACGGGAGAGATCGATGACCCGATCACCGACATAAGGTCCGCGATCATTTATCTCTACTTCCACACTGTTGCCATTCTCCAGATTTGTGACTTTGGCTTTTGTGCCTAGGGGAAGTGTCTTATGTGCTGCCGTTAGCCGACCCTGGTCAAAAATTTCTCCACTAGCAGTTTTCTTCCCGTGAAATCCGGGCCCATACCATGACGCCTGGCCCCGTATTACTTTTTTCTTCGAAGTCTCACGACTATTTGCTTGACGCACCGCTTTTCCTTGAGCCCGCTTATTTTTAGTAGGCGCAGTTGCATCCTCTAGGGTCGCCGCTTCCGCCGATTGCGGCTTTACGCCTACCAGAGATGGCAAACCACTCCCACCCTGAATCAGTGAGGAAGCCAATAAAAAGACCATCCCCAATGAAGGCTGGTTTCGACAAGAATACGCGTCGTTGAGTTCTTCCGACGAAGGCATATCTCTTCCCTCCAGTTGTGTGATCGATTCCATGGCGATCATTTCGTCATTAGATTCTTTTCTCATCTTGAACGAAGGATAAGGCAAGAGCCGTGCCGGTTAACGAAAAAAGTCTCCTAAGTTATTAATATCTAAGCTAGTTCCGACGGCAGTCAGATCAGCAACCGAACGATGCCTGTACTGAATAACCTACAAGCAGCCGCGTGGACGGCCCATCGACTACCTTGATAAGACATTGCTCTTGCCCGCGGACCGAGCTGCGGTGAGCAAGATTGGCACGGTGAGGTTGTTAATTTACCTAGTGTTAGGCATAAAAATTCAATGGCTAATCGGCGGCTGCCGCCAACTGTCTTGGAAATGAGACACAGCAGTGGCGTACGGACGTATTTTGTTGGAGGGATTTATATTAAAGGATCTTTGCAAATAACGTTGAGCATCGCCTGGCGCTTTTCTTCCCTTACGATTTTCAACGCGCGCATCAGCGCGCCCGGGAGCGCTTCCGGTTCTTCGACACGCTCGGCGTACGCGCCGCAAGCTTGGGCCGTTAATTCGAACTTTGGCGACGGACTCAAATCCGTTCCTGGAAAGTTGCCGGTTTTTTGGGCGATACCGTCAGGAAAGAGTCCGCGCGCGGCGTTGAGGCTCGCGTTCCAAGCTTGGTTGTTGTAGACCACCGTTAGAAATGGAATGTGATATTTCTGCGCTGTGAAATGACATGCAGTTGGCGCGCAAAACATATAGGAGCCATCTCCTTCTGCTGCGATGACGGTTGCTTCAGGAGCTCCCAACTTTACACCGATCGCCGCGCCTAGACCCCAACCGAGGTGGCCCGCGAGCGGCGTGCCGAATTGAGAACCTGGGCGGTTCAAATGAATGACATCGGCAAGTTTCGACGTCACGGTTTCGTTGATGATGATCGTCTTTTCGTCGACCACGTCACCGATACATTTTGACAGCCACAACGGGCTGATCGGCTGTTCATTTTTGACTGCGTCGATGCTTGCTTCGACTTGACGCCACATCGCATGATGCTCGGCTTCTATCCTCTTGCGGCGTTCTTCGAAGTGATTCTGCTTCGTCTTGCTCTTTTGGAGCTTCGATCTAACGATCGAGGTCAGCGCCGGCAACGATATTTCCGAGCAGCCCGTTATCGGCAAGTCGGCAGGGAAGCCCCAGCCGGGAATGCCGGTGAACAGCGGATCGCGCTCAAGATGGATTATTTTCGCATCCGATCGGATAAAACGCCGGCTTGGCGGTTCCCATGGCACATCGGTATCGATGAAAAAAAGCACATCGGCTTCTTTGGAATGCTGAATCGTTTGCACTCCGAGGTAGAGCGGATGATCGGTGGGAAAATTGACGTAACTCATTTGTTGCACCACCGGAATGGCGAGTAGTTCGGCAAGCTCTACGAGTAACGGCACCGCTTCGGGATTGCGCCCAAGATACTTTGTGACGATCAGCGGACGTTCCGCGGCCATGAGAAGTTCGGCGGCCTGCTCTAACGCGGCATCATCAGCCTGCATTTTGGTGGAGGGCACCAAAGAATCCGATGACAGCTCCGTCGACTCCAACGCTTCGCACAGCCATTCCCGGGGCAAGGTTAAATAGACAGGACCGCGCGGCTCGCTCATCGCAATCTTAAAAGCGCGCGATACCACGGCGGCGAGGTTCTGATTGGTTCTCACCTCGTAATCCCATTTGACGAACTCGCGCACGATGTTTCCTTGATCGCGCGACTCCTGCCGCCAATGAATATTCTGGCTTTTGCCACCGCGCAGCTCTCCTTCGGTGATCGGTGTTCTGCCCGCCACCAGCAACACCGGAACGTTTGCCGACTGAGCATTGATGATCCCGCCTAAGGCATTAGCGGTCCCCGGCAATGTATGCACCAAAACCATCTGCGGCTTCTGCGTGACGTTGTAATAACCATGCGCCATGGAGACCGCCGCCAACTCGTGCGGGACGACGATGGGCTGAAGATCGTTAGGATCTTCGGTCGCGGTTTTTGCTAAAGCTTCTATGATCGGGCCATGATCAGTTCCGGTGTTGGCGAAAAGATAGCGGACCGCCCCAAGCGCGCGCACGTGCGCCAGGAACGCCTCGGCCCCGGTGGATACCGGCAGTGACTTCAGTTTTTCTCTACTCATTAGTAATTTTTCCTTCCCCAAGTATCGGCGGTTAGGCCAGCCGGTGAATCGATAACTCAGAAAACTCTAGCATTCATGCATGGCTGTCCGGCAGATTACATGGGATGTTTCGAGGGCGTCAAGTACGGCTGCCTCTTCCGCGCAAATCGGCGCTTTACGCTGCGCCAACGAACTTGACAAACTTTTCATAAATGAAAGATTAAAATGATCCATTCATGATGGATCGCATTCTGAAACAGTGATCAGGAGGAATACAATGGAGACGTGGAGACCGGAAGAGATCGGTGCCACTGCAGGAAAGGTATGGAACTTTTTGCGCAGTCGCGGTGAATCAAGCTTAAGCGCGGTAGAACGCGGAGTGGGCGCGCCGAAACAGCTGGTGTGCATGGCCGTTGGTTGGCTTGCGCGGGAAGGGAAAGTTGCGCTACGGCAGGAAAAACGCTCGTTGCAACTGTGTCTGACCGACGGCGAGCAAAATTCTCGCATGCAGTAACCACGGCGGCAGAATGCCGCGCGTTAATGCCCGTAAAGACGCATAGGCGAAAATAATTTTCTCAATAACAGCCAGGAGCGTTGGAAGCTAAGGCTTCGGCATTCACTCTGAGTTAACCTCGGCCTTTAAAACTTCACCTTGCCTGCATACCCGGTCATTTCGACATAGCCTGATCCGGCGATGGGTTTGTTTCGGAGCGTTCCCTTAACTTGCACAGCGCCCTCCCAGTAAGTAACCCGCGTGCTTCTATTCGTGATCAGTTCTTGTTCGGCGAAGTGCGGAGCGATTTCTAACTCGATGTGCTCACCAGGGATAATCACTTTCCATTTTATAGGATACTCAGCAGCACTCGTCGGACTTGGCCAACGCGCAAGGACCTCTATTCGATAGTCCTTCAGGGTCAGGTGCCGGGTTGTACCATCGGCATAAACAACCGTTCCGTGTGAGTACGGATCGACGGAGCCATCCTTCCGGCGCATGAGATAAAGCATAATTTCGCTTCGATTCTCGAGCTGAATACTAAACCAGTCCCAGCCGAGCTGATCTTCGGCGAGCTGATTGCTGCCAAACTCGTGATCCATCCAAGTCAAACCGCGAACCTTCTCCCGTTTGCCGCCGACTATGAGTTCTCCTTCTGCCTGCATTCGGGTCAACGAGTAATAATATGAGGCCTGGCCTTCCCCCCCGCCTTTTTGGCTGTATCCATTTTGACCATGCAGTACCGGTGGCTTGAGCGACGTTAGCTCCAGCCGGAGTTCGGTGCCGCGGTCGTTCACCGAAATTTTATGGTTATCTCGATCGCCTTCCACAGACCAGTCTTCGTTCCAAACAAAGAACCGGTCAGTTTTGGCGCCAGCCTTCTCGCCAATGCCGCGATTGATGCGCTCGCGAAAAAGAAAATTCTTTTCCGAGATGTTCGAAAGAGCAAAATGCGCCATGTACAATTCAGTAAACAGCGGGGTCTCTTTGGCATTGGACTGTCGATCCCGGACGCCGAATCGGAAAAATGTCACTTGATATCCGAAGCGCTGACCGCTTTCCGCTTGAAGGTGGCCGGTGTAGTACCACCATTCGGTTTTGAAATCAGGATGTGAATAGTGATCGGCGGGAAATGACAGGGTTCTACCGGGGAGCGCGAGTTGATAGCTGAAAGTAGAAGTAGTCTTTTCACTCTGAGCCCGGCCTTTGACCGGAGGAGAGAGGGTAAAAACGAGGAGCAGGATTAAAAACCCTCTCCTATGGAGAATTTTTTTGGCTTTCATATCGTTTCAATAATTGCGGATTCTTTTCGACTAATGCTATAGGGAGACTATGGAAAAACAATACACACGGGAAACGCTCCTGGTATCGGCCGAGGCGCTGAAGAGAAAATTGGGCTCTGATAATTTTTGTTTGATCGATGTACGGCCGGCCGAGGATTTTGCTCAAGGCCACATACCGGGCGCGGTCCATTTTGATTTGTTTGGTCTTAGTCTCATCGATACGACTGAGGCGCCGCTGAAAGCTTTTATGCATATGATCCATCACGTACTGGAACTGCGCGGCGTTAGCGAAAACAAAGAAGTGGTCGTGTATGAGAATAACTCGGGGATGCGCGCCGCGCGGGCGCTGTGGTTCCTGGACTACTTCGGCCATCCCAATGCGCGTTTGCTTGACGGCGGCATGCAAGCATGGAAGGCGGCCGGGTTTGCGACGACCACGGAAGTGACTTCCCCCAAAGGTGCCGGTTTCAAAATCAGCGAGCACCGCGAAGTGCTAGCTACCGTTGACGACGTCCTTCAATCGCTCAACAAAAAGGATGTTTCAATCCTCGACACTCGAAGCCGCGCCGAATACGTCGGCACGCAAATCCGAGCGGCCCGAGGCGGAGCCATTCCTGGCGCGATTCATATCGAATGGACCGATAACCTGGACGCCAGCGGCAAATTCAAACCTGACGCCGAGCTGAAAGCCATGTACAGCCGGGCTGGCATAACGCCGGACAAGGAAGTGATCTCGTACTGCCAGGGAGGCTACCGGGCGGCGCATAGTTACGTTGCGCTCCGCTTAATCGGCTTTCCCAAAATCCGTAACTACATCGGCTCCTGGAAGGAATGGGGTGACCGCGCTGATCTTCCGATCGATCAGCCGTCCGAGCAGAAGTGAATTCAACAACTAAGCGGCAGGACGTCTATCAATCTGACAGCCATGCAGATATGAATGCGGACCAAAACATACTGAGAACGGGAATAAGCGAGATCGGCCTAGTGCGACTGTTCACCTATAGACTACTGATTGTGGTATTTCCCAATAGTACAACGTGTGCACGTCGCCCGCTCCATCACGATAGGCCTCGGTAATCTTCGGCGGCCAATCGCCCATGTTAAAAGTGTACGAAACGACCCGCGCGCCGGGCTGGAGTTGGCGCAGCAAGACCGGCTTGAGCGCTTCATTGCCGTCATGAGAGAGATACAAGGTCACTATGCTGGCTGACGATAAGTCGGCCGTCATGAAATCCTGCTGGCGGACTTCCACCAGCTGCTCCAGGTTTTCTTGATTGATATTCTCACGGGCCAGTTTTACCAATCCCGGATCCACCTCAAAACCTACTGCTTTGATTCGATATTTTTTTGCGGCGGCGATCAGAACCCGGCCATCG
>JAICEJ010000328.1 GCA_025924215.1 Candidatus Binatia bacterium | reverse complement strand
CTAAACGGCGACGGCAACGCCGACTTAATCTTTCAAGGCGGCGATAACGCCTTCTGGGTTTCTCTCTCGACCGGCGCCGGCTTTACGCCTGCCACGCTCTGGGCGCAGCACGGTGGCACTTATCTGGTCGGCCAAGCTCAATATGCCGATCTCAACGGCGACGGTAACGCCGACTTAATCTTTCAAGGCGGCGATAACGCCTTCTGGGTTTCCCTTTCCACCGGAGCTGGCTTTACACCGTCAGTTCCAGGGCTTTAGGTCGACGAGGGAAGAATAGCAAGACGAGGCATAGAGCGACGGAAATATGAAACTAACAATGAGATAAACAGCGTGCCTATGAATAACTGAACGATGCATGTGTGGAGCAAATTAATCAGCGCCGCAACCGCTTGCAGAAGCAAATCAACTACAGATTGGCGATGAGGTCTTGCCTGTTTTTCCACGCCGCTCTTGTTCTAGTACTTCTATCCGGCGCCGGATGCGCGGCTTTGAATAGTAGCTCGGAAGCTGACATCGCTAAGACATGGACGCACGCTCGTGTTTATTTGCCAAACGTTCCGTCTTACGTAAGGCCGACCGATGTTTCCGTTGCACAGAAGCTCCCGACGGTCGTCTTGCTTCACGGCTGCACAGGTCTTACTGCTGGCATCGCGCGTTGGGCGAGAACGTTGACATCAGCCGGCTATGGCGTTGTCAGTCCGGATAGCTTTGCTCGTTCTTATCGCTGGAGCAACTGCGATCCAAAAACCTATCTCGGAGGCGCCTTTCCTGCCGCCGGGAGGATGAGGCAAGAAGAAATCGAATACGCGCTCAAGACTTTGCGAGCCGCGCCATGGGCGGACGAACGAAATCTTTTCTTGATGGGACATAGCGAAGGCGGTGGAGCTGTGGCGCTTTGGCAAGGAGGCGGGTTTAAAGCCCAGATCATCTCCGGCAGCCGTTGTCAACGAGGATTGCTAGCGCCTCCGACGATTCCTGTGATCGTAATCGGCTTTGTGCACGATCCATGGGACGGCAATTACCGCAGGACTTGTGCGATCAGATTTGGCGGACGGGAAAGCGCGTCGGAGGTGCTATTGCCCGGTTCCGGCCACGACACTTCTCAATCCCGTGAAGCACAGCGCGCAGTGTTGGATTTTCTCCGGGCCCATACGAGTACATGAGCGAAATCAAGCAACTTGCGGCAATAAACAAACGGGTTCGGCTCCGGCACTCCTCTTCGCGCACGCGCTCAATCTCTTCCGTCTTGGCCAGCGAAAAGAGTCTTTGCAGCAGCTTCGATAGCAGCCATACAGAACGGGGTGGCTTTTAACACACCGCGGTGGCAGATAGACCACCGGTTGATCCTTCTTCAACAAACATCTTTTCTGCCCGCTTTCAAAAAACTCAATCACATATCGCGTCTCTTCCGTCTGGCATTGCCGTTGCTCAGTGTCGGCTCGGGTGAGTCGAACGTCACCCATACAACGCTCAACATCCCAACTTAAGGAGCTCTCTATGAAACGCACTCTTTGGAAACTTACAGTCCCCGTCGTGATTGTGCTGTTGATGAGCCCGGCTGTGGCACGCGCCGATGTCGTCTTGGACTGGAACACAACCATGTTGAACACGATCGGTGCTCAGAACCCTTTCGCCCAGGCGCGCTTCGCAGCGATTACCCATACGGCAGTATTCGAGGCGGTCAACGCGATCACCGGCGAGTACGAGCCCTATCTCGGTAACATTATCGCGCCGGCAGGGGCGTCGGCTGAAGCTGCCGCCGTTGCTGCCGCGCATGGCGTGCTGAAGAACTACTTTCCGGGAAGCGCGGCGATTCTCGATGCAGCTCGCCAGAGCTCGCTCGCCGCGATCTCCAACGGCCAAGCTAAAGATGACGGCATCGCTGTCGGTGAGGCCGCTGCCGCTGCGATGATCGAGAGCCGCGCCAATGATGGCTCGGCAACGCCTCAGTTCTATGCGCCGGCCCCGGCCACTCCGGGTGAATGGCAGACAACGCTGGGTTGTCCCATGGACGGTCGGGGTATTTTGCTACATTGGCGCAACGTGACCCCGTTCGGTATTCAGAGCAGCGATCAGTTCCGTTCAGATCCGCCGCCCGCGCTCACCAGCAACAAGTACAGGAAAGACTACAATGAGGTGAAGGAGGTCGGAGAGATCAACAGCACCGCACGGCCGCAGGATCGGACCGATGTCGCGCGGTATTTCGCTGTCGTTGTCCCGATACATCTATGGAGTCAGGCCGTGAGTCAGGCGAGCGTTGCTCAAGGTAAGTCGCTGTCCCAAAACGCGCGCGCCTTTGCGCTACTCACAATGGCCATCAGCGATGCCTTCGTCTCTACGTTTGAAACCAAATATCACTATCTCTTCTGGCGGCCGTACACCGCGATTCGCGCCGGCGACACGGACGGCAACTCGCGGACCGAACCCGATGTGGCTTGGACATCCTTCATCACTGCGCCTTGTTTTCCGGGTTATCCGTCAGCCCACGCCACCGGGAGCAACGCCGGGCGGGCGATTGCCGAGAAGATCTTTGGCAGCGGAGTTCAGGACATCACACTGTCGCATCCGAACATTCCGGACGTGACCCTTCATTACACCAAGTTCTCGCAGATCACTGACGACATCGACGATGCGCGCGTTTACGGTGGGATACACTTCCGCTTCGATCAGGAGGCGGGGGCGCGACAGGGACGCCAGGTCGGATCTTACATCTACAAGAATCTTCTGCGCTGCAGCAAACAGAACGCCGACTGCCGCAATGACGACGATCAGGATCAGCTCCGGACTGTGCAGCAATTAGATTGAAAATACCTAGGTGTTTGGATGCGCTGGATGCGACGCGAAATCAACCCCTCTTCGTCTCCCCTTCAAAAGGGGAGATACAGTGGAAACTGGGAAGCGCATATGAAAGTTCTGATTGTCTTTCTAGTTTCGGTAATGCTCGTTGCCGAGGCTGAGGCGGCAATGGTCTTGCCGAAAAACAAACTCCTGGTCGAGTTTGAACATGAACGGCTAAGCGTTAGCGCCGGGGATATAGCGCTAAGAGATCTACTCAGTGAAGTCCAAGCGAAGAGCGGCATAGCAATTGATCTCAAGAATCCAGAGGCCGCGGCCAGGCAATATTCCGCCGACTTCAAAAACGTTCCTCCGGTGCTCGCGCTTCAAATGATTCTGCAAGATTTTAATTTCGCATTCTTTCATGCGGAAACTCGTTTGATGCGAGTGTTGATCCTGCCGGCAGAAATTCAGACTCTCACAGCAAACAGTAAGTTGATGAAACCTAATTCTGTTGGCCGGCTTGCGGAGGCGGAGAATCCACCTCTTAAACATGGAACCACGCCGAGACTGCCGGCAGGAAACAGTCAAGACAGCGATGTTATGGCGAAGCTCGATGCCATCGCCACGATCGAAGATTCCGACGATGCCACAAGCATTGCTGCTTTGGGAGAGGCGCTCACCGATCGACACACAAAGGTGAAAGTGGCAGCGCTTCGCGCTCTCGCAGCCAAAAAGGCTGAAAGTGTTACGGAGAAGCTGAGGCTCGGTCTCAAGGATCCCGATCCTGAGTTTCGCATCGAAGTGTTAGAGATCTTAGCGGAGCGTGGGGATCTCGACTCGTTGCGAAAAGCCTTGGCAGATCGAAATCAAGAGGTAAGAGAAACCGCAGCTGATCTCTTGTGGAATGCCAGGGCGCACAAGTAATCCGAGTTTATATAAATTAAGTCTTAGCACTACAATTGACACAATCGCTCGCAACCATTGAGGCAGACACCTGCCAATCTGTATAAGCAAAGGTCTGCTCCACTAGCACTGTTGTCCGGCGTTGATGTTAAAAACCTCGTGATCTTCGTGGACCTCGTGGTGCCGACCTCTTCATTCCTCGCGCGGAATCATTCTGTTTGCATTCGGAGCTAAACATCGACGTCGCCCTTCCGGAGTTTCTCGCGCAGCGCGTCCAAGGTCGGCGCGATCGGTTGGAGCTCTCTTTCGGTGATCGGGATTGATTCCGGCTGTTTCAGTCCGTGACCTGTCAGATTGCACACGACTACATCGTCCTTACCGATCACGCTTAATTTTCGCAGCTTGATAGCCGCCGCCACCGACGTCGCCGCCGCGGGTTCGGCAAAGATTCCTGCCTTTGAGCCGATCAGATATTGCGCTTCGAGAGTTTCTCGGTCATTCACCGCCACGGCGCTGCCCCTGGATTCGCGCACTGCAGCCAGGGCGCGCCACCCTAACGAAGCTGGGTTGCCGACCTGGATGCTTTCCGCGACCGTCTGCCGCGCGACTACCGGAACAATCTCGGCGAGGTTCTTTTCAAACGCGTCGACAATCGGGGCCGCTGCCGCGCTCTGAGCAACCACGAGTCTGGGAGCGCGATCGATCAGATTCAAAGAAAGCAATTCGTTGAATCCTTTCCACGCGGCGTAGATGCCGGTACCACCGGCCGTGGGATGTATCAGCCAATCGGGAAGCTGCTCGTCGAACTGATCCACCAGTTCATACGCATACGATTTTTTGCCTTCACGGTAAGGATTCGACGATAGACAATCGTACCAACCGAACTCTTTCACCGCTGCCTTATAAAGCTGCGCGACCTCGAGATCGAAATTGCCGTCAATGACAACCACCGAGGCTCCATAGGCGCGCGCCTGAATGATCTTGGAGGACGCGGTGCCTGCCGGAACCATGACCACGCTGTTCATTCCTGCCGCCGCCGAATACGCCGCGACCGAAGCGGCGGCGTTACCGGTCGAGATCACAGTCGTGGTTGTAAAGCCCAGCTCCTTCGCTTTGGAAATTCCGACGCTGTTGCTGCGATCTTTCAGCGATCCGGTCGGAAGAACGGTGTCATTCTTTAAATACAGATTGGCCAGCCCGACGCGCTCGCCGAGACGGCGCGCGTTAATTAACGGTGTGCTTCCCTCGCCCAGCGAAACGATGCAAGATCGATCTTCGACTGGAAAAAAGTCGAACCAGCGCCAGATACTTCGGTCACGACTCTGGCGCATGGCCTGAAAATCGGCGCGAGTCAAATGACCGATCTCGACCTCGACTTCAAGAATGGAGCGACATAGCGGGCATTGAAACTCGATTCTAGAAGTTGCCCGGTGCGCACATTTCGGACAATGCAGGTTGTTAACAATTCCCATATGGATTTTTTACCTGGAAGTGGAGCGGAAGATCTTGCGGTCCTGGAGTCGATCTCAATTCGTTGAACCGGTCCTGCGCTCGATGTCGCTCAGAGACTTCTCTAGTTCCCCCTCAAGATCGGCGATATCGAACCCAACGGCGCGCGCGCCATCGAGAATGGCGATGCAGAGCATTACCAGGTCGAGGGTTTCCTTCGGCGGAGGTGCGTCGGGATGATCATAGAGGTAATGATCGATGCGCGGTTTGAGCGTATGAAAGTCTTTGAGACAAACCACCGGGGGCGCATCCCGTAACGGCCCGGTGTTCTCCAATGATGGAGCAAATGCGACACCTCCCGGATCCACCAGCGCGATTTGTTTGCCGTCTTCGAAGAGCAGAACCAGATAGCTGCCTTGCGTCTCGGGATGAATTTTTTCTTCGAAGGCCGCCAGGTCACGCCATGGAATAACTGTCTTTCGTCCCGATGCGACGTCCAAGACCGTCGAACTCGCCTCATCCAACAGCGCTGCCTGCTTGTGCTTTTCCACCCAGGCGCTCACTTTCCGCTTTGCCTCGTCTATGTACGTGTCCATTGTATGACTCTAGCACAAAATCTTATCTCTCATCTCGCTTGTTTCATGGTTCCAAATAGTTCCAAACGTTCCAGGGCTTCGCCCGTTCCAAACGGTTGGAACTATTGGACGACTG
>JAICEJ010000327.1 GCA_025924215.1 Candidatus Binatia bacterium | reverse complement strand
ACCCATTAAGCCTTCGTGACCTGCGGTCGTGTGGGTTCGTAATTTGTAGAGTGCCCGTTATGCTCGCATGCCGCGTTTAACGCCTGACTAGTGCCAGCCCTAGTAAGGTTGCGATTGGGCCGATCGTAGCGTTGATCTTTAGCAGCATAAACCATTTTTGCCAGTCCGCGCGTAAAGCTTCCGGCCACGAGTCGGTGGTGATTGCTGCCTGGTTGGTATTGGAAGCGATCTTAGGGCCATACTTGAACACTTGCAGCGTATGATGAACCAACATCGCGACAAAGAGCAGGAGCTTGACTGACAGAATCGTCAGATAATACTGTCCCAGGTGAGCGCCGGTCATTTGGCTGCGCAAAACCAGGTTCAGTAATCCTGTAACGAATAACAGCCCGATCGCTGTCCAGGACAGCAATTCAAAGGTTATCCGCCCCCGGTTTAAAAGTCTTAAACCCAGCCCTGCCTTTAAATCGTGCACCGCCGGTCCAAAAACTATCAGAAAAAAAGCTATTCCGCCGAGCCACATCGCCAGCGCCAGGAGATGCAGCAGGAGACTCACAGAATGTAGTCGGGTCATGGATTGGAGTAGCGAATTTAAGAAGTCGCACTGTGATTAACATCGCTCCGTAGGCTTTGCAAACCTGAGCCGCGGGCTCGTGGCGGCTGCAACCTCACGCTTGTATCAAAAGCTCGCTACGACCTTTGATCTTTAACTTTCAAAATTCAGCTCGTATCAGATGACTATCACAAACACTGATGTCACGAGTGACCATGTGACGGCTCTTATCTTGACAATTTGAAACACCCTCTGTTACGAAGTCTCATTCTTCAAATAGGAGACGCCATGCGGCTAATCGGCCAAGCAGCGGTACGGAAATTACTGCCTTGCATCATCCTTTCTGCGGCGACGGTGATCTACTCTTTGCCGGTCAATGCCCAGAGTATCGAAGAGACTTATCAACGAGCGTTGAAGGAGGGGGGAGCGCTCAACGTCTACGGCACATTAACCCCGGACACTGCGGCTAAAGTTCTGCCGCTATTCGAGAAACGTTTCCCCGGTCTCAAGACGGTCAACACCGGAGCAAGTTCCGACAAGATCGTCGCCCGGGCGATTTCAGAGGCGCGCGGCGGCAGAACCATTGGCGATGTTTTTCATATGAACCTGGAAAACATCATGCAGCTGCATGAGCAAGGCTTGGTGCTGGAGAAGCTGCCGGCGGAAGCCGACGTGTTTCCAAATCATCTCAAGGGTTCCTATTGGATCGCGACCCGTTTCAACACCTTGGTGGCGGCCTGGAATACGCAACTGGTGAGTAAATCGGACGAGCCTAAGAGTTTCGAGGAGTTTGCCGATGCGAAATGGAAGGGCAAGCTGTTGGCGGAACCTCGTGATGCCGAATTTTTGATCGCCTTTGCCGAACAGAGATATAAAAGCAGCGATAAAGCCATCGAGTTGTTTAAAAAAATTGCCGCCAATAATGTCGAGTTTCATAGTGGCCACCCGCAGTTGGCGGAACTGCTGACGGCCGGGCAGGGCGCGGTCTGCTTAACCTGTTACACCCATCATTTGCTGCCAAGGATGCAGAAGGGAGCGCCATTGAATTACATGCGCAGTTTCGGCGTCGGTTTGATCAGCGCCACCGCTGTCTTCAAAAACGCGCCCCACCCAAACACCGCTTGGTTATTTCACCGCTGGGCCGCCTCTGACGAAGGGCAAAAGGCGTTCGGCATCGAAGGGCGGGTGCCGGCGAATCCGAAAGTCGAGCCCGCCGAGGCAATCGGGCTCAAAACCGTCTACGGCCTAGGCGAGAAAGAATACCGGGAGTTCTCCAGGTACGAACAGCTTTGGAAGCAGATCTTTAGCTTGCGCTAGGATTGCGCAATCGAAGATGTAATCCGCCCGGGCTATCTCCATCCGTCGATGGAGACGCTCTTGTCGTAGTTGCAACCCATAACTCGCCAGTAGCCGTTGGTTTCGCCGCCGACCACCACCACCTCTATTTCGTCCAAGCGAAACATCGGTACGAGTTCATCGGCAGCCGCTTTGAGCTTGGTGGCGTATGGCTCTTCGCCCTTGACGGCCCTTGGATGAATATAGTTTTGAATAAGTTGATCGTCCCAATAAATGCCGGCCGGCATAGTGGCATGCTCGTAGATCCATTGAATCAACTTATCTTTGGTATCGAAGCCGCCTCTATCAATAAATTGCCGCGCCACGATCGGATCGAGTATGAGAGTGGGCGGTGTATGTGGGTTTAGACCTTGAAGCAGATACTGAACATGGTCGCGCCAATGTTTTTCTCGAAGTCCCATCTGGAACGACGTGGTGCGACAATGCCTAAATAGGCTGACAACGCTGTCGCTGGTATTAAAACCATGCTGGACGTGGAGCGGTGTCCAGGGACTTCTTTCCTCATTTTCCGCGTAGGTGATGCTGTTATAGGCGTAGTTGTTCCCTTGGGAGCCCATGTACGTTTCGCCCGGCACGGAGCCGCCTTGCAAATTCTGCGATAGCAGTCCGAAAGCCCTGCCGATGGTGGCATTCGCGTGGTTGTAAGGTCCCATTGCGCCAATTCCCCAGTTCATGCCGATCTGATGCCGGATCGGTCCATTTATTACTGCCATGGTGGCGCCGGAAGTGGTGGTGCTCGGTCGGGCCGTGACTTCTGAGGCCGCAAGGGCCAGGATGACTGGGAGGTATTCAGGTTTAGCGCCGGCCATGACCGCATTCACCGCAACCTTCTCCACGGTGAACTGCCATCCCTCCCGGGTGCGTGTCGGGCGCATAGTGCCCACCACCTCATCCGCTTTGCGGCGGGTACCAGACAGCATCGCTGCCACCCTCTCTTCGGTCGGGACGACGATTGGCAAATGGTCGGTCCAACCGTTATCCAAGAACAAACGCTGCAGATTACTCTCGTTGTCGAGATCAATCAGCCTCGGCGTTGACCGATCGATCTTGATCTTCTGCTTCTCCTGATCGCTCAGCGGCTTTGTCAGCGCCTCAACGATTTCTTCCATTAAAGGTTTGCCGGTTACCGGATCGATGCCGTCAATGTAGGCTTTCAGTTCGGAAGAGGTTTTGCCCATCACAGGCATCGGTACAAAGGCGAACCTCTGATGCGGCATTCCTTTGGTATAAGCGACGGATCTTACGACCGAAGCGAAAGGTTTGGCGTGAACACCCACCGTCGGTACGCCATACTGGGTTTCCAGAGTAATGCAGTGCACGGCGACCGCCGGCGCGCAGGTACTTCAATGCCCGACTGCCATAACGGCGGCGGCGGCGTGCTCGCGGATCTCGCTAAAGAGCTTTGGATCATCTTCCGTGTAAACACCCGCTTTGCTCGCCAAGATCGTTCTTGCTCTGGGCAAGTGTTCGGCGAACCAAGCTTGCATCTGTTGCAGCAGCTTGTCGCCATCGACGAAGTGAACATCGACCAAATAAATTGTTTTGTCGTTTAGACTCTCAAACCGCGGCGCCATGCCCAGTTGTTCGATGGTTGGCGGATAACCCATCGGGTTTAATGCGCTAACTTTTCCGTTGGCAGATGCAACCGACTCAGCTGTTTCACTTTGATTCATTGTGAAGCTCTCCTGCGATTGGCGATTTATTTCGTGACGAGGCAATGCCTCGGCGGTATCGAAGCATTCATTGAACTCAACTCACGCTTTATGCCAGCGTCGCTCCAATGGCAATACCGAACACCGATGCTATCGATGCAATGTAGACGGTGACCCAATCCGTTTGCGTTCCAACACTGTTTCTAAGGCAATCTATCGCCCTCTGGGCCATATTGATTTGCTTATACTCGCAGATTTGCGTGAACTGACATGGATTGCAGCAAAATCAAGTGCGGCAAGTGTGATTGACGCCGCGATACGGGCGGCTTTTCCCCTTGAAATGGCCAGGTGCCTATGTTAGCTAAATTGAAGTTTTTCTGCCCATTCCCCAAACACAAGGATGGATTGCTAGAGATGATGCGCTGGTTGCCAGAAGATGTATCGACCTATGGTCACGAAATAGACTCGTTATTTTTTCTTATTTATTACATCACGGCCGCCACTTTCATATTGGTCACGGTGTTGATGGTCCTGTTTTTAGTGATGTACCGGGAGAGACCTGGCCGGCGCGCGACCTATAGTCACGGCAACACGACGCTCGAGATCATTTGGACGATTATTCCAGCCGCTATACTGATCGTGCTTTCATTTATGAGCGTCAACACCTGGGCGAAATTGAAAAACACGGTGCCGCCCAGCGATTTTGCCATCCAAGTTACCGCCAAACAGTTTAACTGGGGCATAGCTTACCCGGGCGCCGACGGCAAGCTCGGCACTGAGGACGACGTCAAATTCGACAACGATGTTCATGTGCCGGTTAACAAGGTCGTCCACGTCCATCTCGGATCCGAAGATGTGATTCACAGCTTTTTCATTCCCAACCTTCGGTTCAAGCAAGACATGGTGCCGGGACGAACAGTGACGGGTTGGTTCGAAGCGACTAAACCCGGAAGATATGAACTGCCTTGCGCGGAATTGTGCGGCTTCGGCCACTCGGGTATGAAGGGCTGGCTGCACGTTCACAGCGCCGAAGATTACGCCAAATGGGCGGCGGAGAATTTGGCCGCCAAGCAGCAGTAACACTTCCATTCTAGATCGGATTCATCCGAAGCGGATTCACGGAGGATTATAATACGATGAGTCAGACAGTAGCGGCTGGCGCCGCGCACGTAGCGCACGCGCATCATGAAGAGCTTGGCTTTTGGCGCACCTACATCTTCTCCACAGATCACAAGATGATCGGCCGCCAGTTTTTGTTTATGGGCTTATTGATGTTGATCATCGGTGGATTGCTGGCGATGATGATGCGCTGGCAATTAGCGTGGCCGGAAACCGCCGTTCCCGGGTTGAGCGCTATTCCTGAGCCTTATATGTACGAAGGCATCATTCCGCCGCAGACCTACAATGCGCTCTTTACCATGCATGCGACCATTATGATCTTCTTCGTGGTCATGCCGATCATGGTCGGCTGCTACGGCAACTTTCTTATTCCCTTGATGATCGGCACGCGAGATATGGCTTTTCCGCTCTTGAACATGCTTTCGTTTTGGGTCGGCGCCGTCGCCGGTGTCATCATGCTAGCAAGTTTCTTGGTGCCTGGGGGACCGGCCGCGGCTGGATGGACCGGCTATGCAACCCTTTCAGCGAGGGCCGCATACACAGGTGTGGATTTAGGTCAGGATCTCTGGATTATCAGTTTGCTGGTGCTCGGCATCTCGTCTCTGATGGGCTCGATCAATTACATTACGACCATTGTCAACATGCGGGCTCCGGGAATGACCTACTTTCGCATGCCTCTAACCGTTTGGTCGCTTTTTATCACCGCCATCCTGCTTTTGTTGGCTTTGCCGGTCTTGACCGCCGCACTGGCCATGCTGCTGTTCGATCGAACCCTTGGCACCAGTTTCTTCCTTCCTCAGGGTGGCGGGCAGCCGCTTCTTTGGCAGCATATGTTCTGGTTTTTTGGCCATCCGGAAGTCTACATCCTGGTTCTCCCAGCCATGGGAGTGACTTCCGATTTGCTTTCGACTTTTTCGCGCAAGCCAATCTTTGGTTATCATGCGATGGCCTTCTCCATGATCGCGATCGCCTTCCTCTCATGGATCGTTTGGGGCCATCATATGTTTGTCAGCGGCATGAATCCGCTGCTCGGCACCGCTTTCATGATGACGACGATGGTGATCGCAGTCCCATCGGCGATCAAAGTGTTTAATTGGCTCGGAACCCTCTGGGGTGGAAGTATTCGGCTTACTTCACCAATGCTGTTTGCCCTCGGTTTTGTGTCTAACTT
>JAICEJ010000326.1 GCA_025924215.1 Candidatus Binatia bacterium | reverse complement strand
GCTTGGCTGCGCGAGCCCCGAGCAAGCCAAGCCGCCTCCGCCGGAGGTCGTCGTCGTCCAGGTAGAGCAAAAGGATGTTCCGATTCGGAAGGAATGGATTGGTACGCTCGAGGGTCTGGTCAACGCGCAGATCAAGCCCCAAGTGACTGGCTATCTGCTGCGACAAACCTACCAGGAAGGCTCTTTCGTAAAGAAGGGCCAGTTGCTCTTCGAGATCGACCAGAGAACTTTTCAGGCAGCGCTCGATGAGGCCAAAGGGAGGCTCGCCAATGCCGAAGGCCAGCTCGCCACCACGCAGGCGAATCAAGTCAAAGCTCAGCAGGACATCGATCGCTATACTCCGCTAGCCAAAGAGCAAGCCATTCCCCAACAAGATCTGGACAACGCGGTCCAGGCGAATGCTGCTGCGCAAGCCCAGGTTAGGGCGGCCAGGGCTCAAATCGAGGCGGCGAAGGCTGCGGTGGAATCGGCTCAGCTGAATCTGGGCTTCACCAAAGTCGTCTCGCTTATTGACGGCATTGCCGGAATTGCCCAGGCACAGATTGGCGATCTTGTCAGCCAGAGCACTCTGCTCACCACGGTATCCACGGTCGATCCCATCAAGGTCTATTTTCCCGTGAGCGAGCGGGAGTATCTCGAATACGTCAGGGAAAACCCGGAATCGGCCCCTAAACATCCGGCGCTGGAGATGGTTTTGGCGGACGGCTCCATCTATCCCCAAAAAGGAAAAATTTCGTTTTCTGATCGCCAGGTGGATGTGAAGACGGGCACCCTCCGCGTACAGGGGGTTTTCCCGAATCCGGGGAATGTTCTTCGTCCCGGACAGTACGCCCGGGTTCGGGCGATTACTAAAACGGCAAAAGGCGCTCTGCTTGTCCCGCAGCGCGCAGTTACAGAGCAGCAAGGTAGTTATCAGGTGGCGGTGGTGACCAGCGACAATACAATTGAAATCCGTCCCGTCGGGGTTGCCGATCGAGTCGGCACGCAGTGGATCATCGAGAACGGGCTAAAGCCGGGCGAGAGAGTTGTCGCCGAAGGAATTCAGAAGGTCCAGGCCGGCATGATCGTCAACCCCAAGCCGTCCAAAGCACAGGCGCAAGTCGACCGCGAACCCACCCCAAACTCCGAATCGAGGTAAATCGTTATGTCTAAATTCTTCATCAACCGCCCGATCGTGGCGATGGTCATCTCAATCATCATGGTGATCATCGGTGTGGTCGCGATGGTCCAGCTGCCGATCGCGCAATACCCCGATCTCGCGCCGCCGGAAATCCTGGTGCAGGCAACTTATGTCGGCGCAGACTCCCTAACTCTCGAACAATCAGTCGCCACGCCGATCGAGCAGCAAATGCAGGGTGTCGACAGAATGCTCTATATGAATTCCGTCAACGACGGTACCGGAGTCATGAAGCTGCGGGTAACTTTCGAGGTGGGGACCAATCCAAACGACGATCAGCTGCTGTCGCAGATGCGCTATTCGCTGGCGGAGTCGCAGTTGCCTCAGGATGTGCGTAACTATGGTGTGTCGGTCAAGAAATCGCCGTCCGCCCCGTTCGCGATTTTCTCTGTGTACTCGCCCCGCGGTACTTACGACGGCACTTACCTCTCGAACTACGCCTATATCAACATCAACGATCCTATGAGCCGGGTACCGGGCGTCGGTCAGGTAACGATCTTTGGCGCGGGCCAGTACGCGATGCGGTTCTGGGTGCGGCCCGACACCTTAGCCAGTTTGGGCGTTACGATCAGCGATATTGCCAACGCGATCACGAACCAGAACACTGTGAACCCTGCCGGTCAGATCGGCGGCGCGCCGATACCGCGCGGCCAGGAGTTCACCTATACAGTTCGAGCGCAGGGACGTCTGCTGAGCCCGGAGGAGTTCGGCAACATCGTCGTGCGCGCCAACCCGGACGGCTCGATCGTGCGGATGAAGGATGTCGCTCGCGTAGAGTTGGGAGCGCAGAACTACAGCCAGTTCGGCCGGTTGAACGGCGATCCAGCGGCGCACATCGCCATCTACCAGCTGCCGGGCTCCAACGCGCTCGAAACCATGGATCGCGCCAAGGAGCTGATGGAAGAATTGAAGAAAAGATTCCCGCAAGACCTCGACTACAAAATCTCGCTCGACACAACCCTGGCTGTTAGAGAGGGTATCCATGAGATCGTGAAGACGCTCTTTGAAGCGCTCGCCTTGGTCATCTTCGTCGTCTACATCTTTCTGCAGGGATGGCGGGCGACGTTGATTCCGCTTCTGGCGGTGCCGGTCTCGCTGGTTGCAACGTTCGCCGTCTTCCCCTTACTAGGCTTCTCTATCAACACTCTATCGCTGTTTGGCTTGGTGCTGGCGATCGGCCTGGTAGTGGACGATGCCATTGTCGTGGTCGAAGCCGTCGAGCACCACATCGAGCAAGGCATGTCGCCGAGGGAGGCGAGTTTTAAGGCGATGGAACAAGTCTCCGGGCCTGTGGTGGCGATCGCAATTATTCTGGCCGCGGTCTTTGTGCCAACGGCCTTTATCCCCGGGATAACCGGCCTCCTATATCAACAGTTTGCCGTGACCATCGCGGTGTCGGTGATCATCTCCGCCTTTAACGCGCTTTCGTTGAGCCCCGCGCTGTCTGCGCTGCTGCTGAGACCGCGGAAGGAGGCTCGCGGTCCACTCGGAGTATTCTTCCGCTGGTTCAACCGGTGGTTTGGCCGGGGCACCGAGGGCTACGTCAACTGGTGCGGCCATCTGATGCGCAAGGCCGGATTTTCTATGGTGCTGCTTCTTGCAGTTGCCCTTTTAGCCGGGGGTCTCGGCTCTCAGCTCCCTGGCGGCTTTCTGCCGGAGGAAGACCAGGGTTACTTTTATCTCAATGTGCAACTCCCCACGGCGGCGTCATTAGAGCGGACCGCCGATGTTGCCAAAACGATCGAAGGCATCCTGAAGGAGACACCGGGGGTTCAGACGTACGACACAATCGGTGGCTTCAGCCTTCTGAGTATCGCCAACACGAGCTACAACGCCTTTTATTTCGTCACGCTGAAACCGTGGGAGGAGCGCACGCCGGAAGGATTGACCGCCGATATTATGATGCGCCGCCTCAATCAACGCCTCGCCGGGCTCCCTGACGCACAGGCGTTTGCCTTCGCGCCTCCGGCCATTCCGGGTATCGGCACGTCGGGCGGCGCGACTTTCATGCTCGAAGACCGCTCCGGCCAGGGAGTCGAATTCCTGGCGCAAAATACCGAACGTTTCCTCCAGGCGGCCCGCCAGCGGCCGGAGTTTGCTTTGCTCACCACCACTTTCATTCCTACCGTACCGCAGGTTTTTGCCGAAGTGGATCGCGACAAGGTGCTGAAGCAAGGTGTCGATTTGCGTTCGGTGTACCAGACGTTACAGGCCTTCATGGGCGGACTCTTTGTCAACTACTTCAATCGCTTCGGCCGTGTGTGGCAGGTGTACGTGCAGGCGGAGGGCGATTTTCGCACGCAAGCCGAAAACGTCGGTCTCTTCCGTGTCCGCAACGGTGATGGAGATACAGTGCCACTCTCGACGATGGTCACGATGGAAACGACTTCGGGTCCAGAATTTACGAACCGCTTCAACGGTTACAGGGCGTCGCAGATCAACGGCATTCTGGCGCCCGGGTACAGTTCCGCGCAAGCGCGCCAGGCTTTGGAAGAGGTTTTTGCCCAAACGATGCCGCGAGAAATGGGCTATGACTACTCGGGCATGTCGTTCCAGGAGCACGTAGCATCCCAGGGCGTGCCGGCGAGCGCCATCTTCGGGCTCTCGCTGCTCTTCGTGTTCCTTATTCTTGCCGCGCAGTATGAGAGCTGGTCGTTGCCGTTCAGTGTGCTCCTAACCACGCCGATTGCCGTGTTCGGCGCATTTCTGGCGCTCTGGCTTCGTGCGTTCGAGAACAACGTGTACGCCCAGATCGGTCTGGTCATGCTCATCGGCCTCTCGGCCAAGAACGCAATCCTCATAGTCGAGTTCGCGAAGGTAGAGGTTGAGGCCGGCAAGCCGATTATCGATGCCGCCCTCGCCGCTGCCCGCCTGCGGCTCCGTCCGATCTTGATGACTGCGTTTGCGTTCATCCTCGGCGTGCTGCCTCTTGCGATAGCGTCCGGCGCAGGTGCAGTGGGACGGCAGATCATGGGCACGGCAGTCATCGGCGGTATGCTTGCCGCATCGGTGATCGCGATATTTCTGATCCCGGTCTCTTTTTATGTCGTAGAGCGTCTATCCCATCGGCGGGCGACGGAGCGGATTCCGGCACAACAGCCGGTTCCGGCAAGTCATTGAGGTGAATCATGGCTACGAGAAATTGTTTTGTGACCGTACCGCCTCGCCTGTCCACCCTCACCCTTCCCTCTCCCGCAAGCGGGAGCGGGAAGGAAAACGGAGTTCTCACAGAAAAATTCTCTTGCCCATTCCGATCGGAGAGGGCTAGGGTGAGCGCAATTTTACTGCTCGCAGCCGCACTGTGGTTGACCGGTTGCATGATCGGACCTGACTATCATAGGCCATCGATAAAAGCGCCGGTTGAATTCCGCGCCAGCGCATCAGCGGATAGCCACTCGATTGCGGACCTCAAATGGTTCGAAGTTTTCAGGGACGAGCAGTTGCACGAGCTTATTCGTACCGCGCTCGTACAGAACTACGATCTCCGGGATGCGGTCGCTCGAGTCGAGCAGGCGCGGGCAAACCTCGGAATCGTGCAGGCGGATCAATATCCAAATTTCGGCGCCGGAGCGGACCTGACGAGCGTCGAGCAATCACGGCGGGGTCAATTTACGATTCCCAGGGGGACCGACCGGCAGCGCAGCTACGGCACCGTCTTTCTCAGCTTATTTTCTTTTGAGCTGGACATCTGGGGGCGGGTACGCCGCGCAACCGAGTCGGCGCGCGCACAGTTGCTGGCCGAGGATTGGAACCGCAAGACAGTGATCACAACCCTGGTCAGTGATGTGGCCACGGCATATTTCAGTCTCTTGGAGCTGGACATGGAGCTCGCCATTGCAAGAAATACCCTGGTTACACGCGAAGAGTCGCTGCGGCTGATCAGAATTCAGCAACGGGGCGGCGTGGCGACGCTGTTGGACGTGCGCCAGGCCGAGCAGCTCGTCTACACCGCCACACAGTCGATTTTCAACGCCGAGCGCCAGATAGAGCAAACGGAAAACCAAATCAGTTTGCTGTTGGGGCGAAATCCGGGTGCCATAACGCGAACCCGTCTGCTCAGCGAGCAGCAACTCGGCCCCGAAGTCCCGGCGGGGTTGCCCTCTACACTACTGGAACGGCGGCCGGACATTCAGGCGGCGGAGCAGATTTTAGTCTCGGCGAACGCCAACATCGGCGTTGCCAAGGCAGCCTATTTCCCGCAGATCACTCTCACGGGTGACTTCGGTTCTCAGAGCACGTCTCTGTCAAATTTGTTTTCCGGTTCGAGACGGATCTGGACCTTCGTGCCCCAACTCACCCAGCCGATCTTCACCGCCGGACGGATTCCGTCGCAGGTGGAATTCGCCGAAGCACAGCAGCGCAGTGCCCTGGCCCAATACGAGAGAGCGATCCAATCAGGATTCCGCGACGTTTCCGACGCGCTGGTTCAGTATCAGAGGATACGAGAGATCAGGGGCCAACGCGAACTACTCGTAACCGCACTGCAAGATCGAAAACGTCTCGCCTATAGGAGGTACCAGGGCGGTGTCGATACGATGCTCAACGCCCTTAATGCGGACCAGGATTTATTTGAGGCCGAATTGAGTTTGGCTCAAGCCAGGCGCGACGAGCTGCTTTCGGTGGTTCTGCTCTACAGGGCGCTCGGCGGCGGTTGGCAGGAATAACAGCTCTGTATTCGTACTGTGCGGGTGAGTC
>JAICEJ010000325.1 GCA_025924215.1 Candidatus Binatia bacterium | reverse complement strand
TGAAATTCTTTTCTTGGCGTACTCCACGTCTCCGCGGTGAATTCTCTTCTGAAGCGAGGCCCCTCAAGCTAGTCACTGGAACATTTGCGCGAGCAGCGACAACATTCAATCACACTATTGCGGAAATCACGAAGTTTACGAATTCAGTCATTCAAACCTTTCGTGTCGTTGACGGGCTTCGTGGTGAAACTTTTATTTCACTTGATTGCGGTTGTCCTCCGCTGGTACACCTTTAAGCTGGCGTTGCTGCGGTTTTAGAGCGTAGGGAAAAGATGGCCATGGTCGCAACGGCAGATAAACGCGACTACTACGAGGTTCTTGGTGTAGACCGCACGGCGACCCAAGATCAAATCAAACAAGCCTACCGCGAGTTGGCGATGACCTCACATCCGGACCGCAATCCAGCGCCGGATGCCACGGATCGATTTCGAGAGATCGCGGAGGCGTATGCTGTGCTATGCGATCCGGCCAAACGCGAGCAGTACGATGTCGCGGGTCACGCCGGTGTGAGCGAACGCTGGTCGACCGAAGATATTTTACGCGGTTTTGATTTCGGCGACTTTTTCGGCGGTCGCTTCGCCGATGTCGGCGGCATCTTCGGCGATCTTTTTGGTGGGCGGTCGCATCGAGTTCCCGTCAAGCCGCACGGCGCGGATCTACATCATGAACTCAGCCTTAGCGTGGAGGAAGCGGCAAAGGGCGGAGAGCGGCTCATTTCGATTACGCGCTCGGATCGTTGCAAAACTTGCGCGGGCAGCGGCGCAAAGCCCGGCACACAGCCGATCACCTGCACCGAGTGTCAAGGCAGCGGCCAAAAACAACAAACAAGGACCGAGAAGGCAATGCGCTTCGTCACAATCACGTCGTGCGCGCGCTGTTTCGGCCGCGGAACATTCATCGAATCGCCGTGCCTTAGCTGCCATGGCAGCGGCCTCGAATTTGTGCCGCACCAGATCAGGGTGCAAATTCCGGCCGGCATCGACGACGGGATGATGCTTCGCCTGGTTGGCCAAGGACAAGCCGCGCCGCCAGCCGGTGAACCGGGCAATTTGCTCGTACGAGTCCTCGTCAAGCCGCATCCGTTTCTCAAACGTGAGGGTGACGATCTCTACACCACCGCGGCAATCGACTTTGCCAGCGCCGCTCTCGGCAGCAAAATTGAAGTTCCTTGTCTCGGAGGGGAAAAGGTCAAAGTCACGATACCTCCGGGCACGCAAAGCGGAACTGGCTTACGGCTGCGCGGCAAAGGCATGCCACGCCTCAACGCGCGGGGCAAAGGCGACCTCTACGTCGTGGTCGACGTTAGGACGCCGACCGACCTGACGCAGCGCCAGCGCGAATTGCTCAACGAGTTAAAATTCGAAATGCACAAGAAAGCGGCGGTGGCACCTTCGGTTGAAACATGAACGGAGCTGAAAGAACATCAGCGCAGACACAATATAAAGCAGCCCGGATCTCTTTCACCCCGGACGGCACGCTTCACTGTGAAGGCGCTTGGAGGCTTGATTACCTGGCAGAACTGGAACGTCAAATTGACTTGCTGCCCGAAACCTTCGCTGGACCGATAAATTGCGACGCCCGAGCCATCGATACTATGGATACCGGAGGCGCGTGGTTGCTGCGGCGAACGTTGAATGAGTTGCAGCGCCGAGGCTGCAGCGTTTCCCTGAACGGGCTCTCTCCGGAGTTTGCCACGCTCATGCAAACCGTGGCGCGGGGCTGGTTGCAAATAGAGCGGCTCCAACCTTCGCCCCATTACGGTTGGTTGGCGCGCATGGGCCAATTTGCCTGCGCTTCTGGCGTTAATCTCTTGAAGGCTCTTTCTTTCGTCGGTGAGACTGCATCCGCTTTCTGCTCGCTGCTCACCCGCGCGAATCAGATCCGCTGGCGGGTATTGCTTTACAATCTCCACGTCGACGGTCTTAACGCCTTGCCGATCATCGGTCTCTTGTCATTTCTGATGGGCATCGTGATCGCCTATCAGGGCTCCGAGCAGCTCAAAACGTTCGGCGCCAATATTTTCATCGTCGATTTGGTCGGCATCTCGCTGCTGCGTGAGATCGCGCCACTTCTTACGGCGATTCTTGTCGCCGGCCGCTCCGGCTCCGCCTACACTGCGCAAATCGGCACGATGGCAGTAACGGAAGAGTTGGACGCGTTGCGTTCATTGGGCATTTCGCCGATAAGTCTGCTGGTCCTACCGAGGGCACTCGCCTTGGTCATTGCCCTGCCTTTGCTCACGGTTTTTGCCAACATCGTCGGCGTCTTCGGCGGCATGTTGATCGCGTTGAGCCAGCTCGGTGTGACCTTTACGGAATTTCTCAACCGGTTCGAATATGCGATTGTGCTGCGCCATTATCTCGTTGGGATCGGCAAAACGCCCGTCTTCGCCGCCATAATCGCGCTGGTGGGCTGTTACCAGGGCTTTCAGGTGTTTGGCGGCGTCGACAGTGTCGGCCGCCGTACCACCCTCAGTGTCGTCCAGGCGATTTTTTTGGTCATCGTCACCGATGCATTCTTTTCGATTCTTTTCAGCTGGTGGCGCGTATGAATGTGCGGAGCAATGCCATCAACTCGCTCCACACCGTGATCGAAGTGCGGCATATTCACACGCGCTTTGGCGCCGCCGTCGTACATGAAGACGTAAGTCTGACGGTTAACAAGGGCGAAGTGTTCGCAATCGCCGGTGGCAACGGCAGCGGCAAGTCGGTTCTGATGCGCGAGATGATTTTACTGCAGCGGCCCACGGCCGGCGACATTGAAGTCTTCGGCAAAGATGTTCGAACCATGAGCGAAGCCGAAGTAGCTGCTTTGCGCCGTCGTTGCGGCGTATTGTTCCAATATGGCGCGTTGTTCAGCTCGCTCACCGTGACGGAAAACGTGGCGGTCCCGTTGCGTGAGCATACGAATCTCAGCAGACGATTGATCGAGGAGATCGCTCTGCTGAAGATCGCAAGCACCGGCTTTCCGATGGCGAGCGTCACGAAGTATCCCAGTGAACTGAGCGGCGGCATGCGTCGGCGCGCCGCATTGGCGCGCGCCATGGCCTTGGACCCTGAACTCCTATATCTTGATGAGCCGACCTCGGGACTCGATCCCATCAGCGCCGCCGGTTTTGACGAGCTGATCCAGCAACTGCGCGAATGGTTTCGCCTGACCATCGTTATCATCACCCATGATCTGGATTCGCTCTGGCGCATTGCCGATCGAGTCGCCGTATTGGGCAATGGCAAGGTTCTGGGAATCGGCAGCATGAGCGAACTTTCCGGTTCGAAAAACCCGCTGATCCACGAATATTTCTATGGCCCGCGCGGACGTGCGGCGAAGGAGCAAGCATGGAACCAAAGGTAAATTACACCTTGGTCGGTCTTTTTCTCGCAGTCTTCGGCGCGGCATTGTTGGCGGGCATCCTGTGGTTAAGCCGCACCGACTATCGCGGTGTCTATGACCGCTATTACACTTATATGGATGAATCGGTCTCCGGCTTGAGCACCGATTCATCGGTCAGATACAACGGCGTCGACATCGGTCGTGTTAAGGAAATCGTTCTCAATGCGGATAATCCCGAACAAGTGCGCCTGGCGCTCGATCTCGTGCGCGGCACTCCCATCAAGGAAGACACGATTGCGTTTCTGGAAACTCAGGGCCTTACGGGGATAACGACCGTGAATCTGCGCGGCGGCAGCGCCGCTTCATCCCCTTTGCGGGCCCGACCCGGTGAAGCTTATCCAGTGATTCAGAGCCGCCGCTCGTTTTACGCAGAGCTTAACTATACACTGTCACGGCTTATGACCAACGAACAGATTCCAGCGCTCTTGGCGAATCTGAATAGCTTGACACAGGAGGCGCGCGGTTGGGTTGACGCCCAAAGCCGGGCAGATTTGAAACGAATTCTTGCCGATACTGCTCGGGTCACGGCAGTTGTCTCGGCGCATCGAGCAGAGCTAGCAAACGGCATCGCCCAATCGGACGCCGCATTTGAACGCTTCGCCGCTCTAGCGCAAAAAATGGATAATCAGGTTCCGGAGTTACTGGAGCAAGCGGCGGCGAATCTCCGCTCGCTTCAGAACATGACCGATCAAATCGCAAGCGCTGGAGCGTCATTCGGCTCCACGATCGATAGCAGTCGCGCCGACCTCGCGCAATTTACCGGCCAGACGTTGGCCGAAACGGGAGTTTTAGTTGCAGAGCTTCGCCAGGTGACAGCAACCCTACAGCGCCTGGCAAGCGATCTCGAGCGCGAACCAAGGGCGTTGGTTTTCGGCCGATCGCCGCCGCGCCGCGGGCCGGGAGAATAATTGCATGTATCATGGCAATCGAACCGGCGCCGTTGCGTCTCTTCGACCTTGCTCAGGACATGCTTTGAGAGAGAAAATCCGATGCTTTCTCTCGGCTCTGCCGCTATGCGTCCTTGTGGTGTTTCTCAACGCTTGCGCTCTGGGACCAGTGCAAAGCAGCGTTCCGCGGACGTATTTCCTCAACCCGGAAATCTCCTGGCACAATCCTCGTCCCTCAAGAGAGAGAACAGGCGCGGCAGTTCTTCTGATCACGCAACCGAGAGCACAAGCTGGATTTGATACCGGCCGCATGGCGTATCTGCTGCGCCCTTATGAGATCAACTATTACGCCTTCAGTCAGTGGGCCGACGCGCCGGCGCGCCTGCTCCATCGCCTCCTGGTTGAAAATCTGGATAAGAGCGGCGTGTGGAGCGCCGTGCTACAAACCCCAAGCGCGATACCCGCGCAGTATCGCCTCGATTGTGACAATGTTGTTTTAGAGCAACAGTTTTTCTCCAAACCCGGCCGCACGCGCTTAGCGCTACGCGCGCAACTAATCGAAACCAAAACCCAGAGGATTTTGGCCAGCCGATATTTTGAATTTTTTGAAACTGCTGAAACCGACGACGCCTACGGCGGCGTGCAAGCCGCCAATCAAGCGGCAGCGAAGCTGATCACGGAAATGGCCCACTGGTTAGAGAAGGTATTCAACGAGGCTGGATAATGAGCGGCGCTATAGCGCGGCGCATCATCCGAGCATTTTTGCTTCAGTTAGCCCCGCAACCAAAACGGCTTTCCTGTTAATTAAAGATTCCCGACTCCTTTTTTTCTTATCCGCCTCTTTTTTTCTTACCGCAACGATGATGATACGGGTCAGCTCACCGAAGGCCTGCGAAATCCGAGGAATTTCCCACAAGCAAAAGCGCAAAGATCAGAAAATGAAGAAACACTCCAAGCACAGCGGCTTTTTCTTGGTTAGCCTCCGCGATGTAGTGAGCATAGCAAAAACAGAGTACGCGATTCGTGCGTCGAGAAGGAAGCTTAAGGTCGGGATATCTCGGACCGCAGAGATTAAAACATTATAACGTCACCGACTTCAGTGTCTGCCGTGCTTTCAACTCACCGTCCGCCACTGGTGTCTTCATACTCGGCGTCAACGACTTTTTCCTTCGATCCAGCGCCGGGAGCGGCCTCTTCCGCTTTCCCTTTTTGCGTTGTTTGCCGGTAAATCGCCTCGGCGAGTTTGTGCGACGCCGTGGTCAGCGCATCCATCAATTTTTTGATCCGGTCGAGCCGGTACCGGCCGTCATGTGCCAGCGAGTATCACCTGCGCGAGCCGAATTATCCGGCGGATTCAGATGAACTAAATCTTCCGACGAGAACGTATGGCGATACCTTCTCAACGATGAAAAAAAAGCGCTTCGTATTTTTTAAAACCGCGAATCACGCACCCCATGGCGGTAGGTCATTTGCGCGCACTTTGGGCAAAACCTCATGTGGGAGGCGCGATACGACAGACTCGCAGCTTGATTGTTACTGTAATCATAGTATTGACCGATTGGTCCGGAACGCTACACGAACCAACGTCGGCTCAAG
>JAICEJ010000324.1 GCA_025924215.1 Candidatus Binatia bacterium | reverse complement strand
AATTTGATCGCTCTGACTTTCCTGCTCCTTGGGATCTGTTGGTTCAGTTACGACATGATCTGGAACGGCGAGGTCCCTTTCTTTCGGGATCTCGGTCCGTATTTTTATCCGATCCGGTACAGCTTGGCTCAGAGTCTCAGCTTAGGAGAGGTTCCACTCTGGGACCGACACATGGCCATGGGCTTTCCAATCCTTGCAGATTTCCAGTCTTCCACGTTTTACCCGCCTCACCTTATTTTTCTGTTTTTCTCATTTTTTGATGCTGTAAGGATCCTGTTTGTATTCCACTACCTCGTCTCCGCAGTGGGATCATATGCCCTAGCCCGGCAATGGGGATACCCGACGTACCTTTCGCTTGTAGCAGCTTTCCTTTTCACGCTTGGTGGGATAATCGTTTCTTTAAGCAACGTACTAAACCACTTTCAAACAGCCGTATGGCTGCCGTTGCTGATTCTCGCTGGGGAACGGGCGACCCGATCGTATTCCGGCAAAGACTTGCTGATTTTCGCTGGGGTGGGGTTAGTCCAATTTTTAGCGGGTTCACCGGAATTTTATGCCCTGAGCCTCGGGTTACTATGCATTTACGTCCTAGCAACGGCGAAACAGTGCTCCGTTAGCGCATACATAAAGCCGTTTCTACTTGTCATCGCCGCAAATATTCTGGTGTTGGCTGCGTCGATGGTTCAGCTCCTGCCGACGCTCGAACTATTCTTTCAGTCTCGAAGGCCAAATAGCATTCCCTTTGAGGAAGCGACTGCCTGGTCACTTAGCCCAGTCAGTCTCATTAACTTTTTCATTCTCGACAAGGAGGTCGATGAAAGCCTATTCAATGCCGTCCGGTTGTTCTTTGGTCGCGACATTCCGTTTTTTGTGAGCCTGTATATGGGGCAACTGTGCGTTTTTGGGGTCTGTTCATGGTTTTTGCACGCTCGACGTCTCGAGAAACTAATGCTCTCATCACTGGTACTTTTCGGAGTCGCACTTGCTTTAGGAAAACATAGTGCCGTTTACTCTTTTCTTTTGGCGTATGTGCCGTTGTTCAGCCTATTCCGCTTCCCAGAGAAGTTCGTTTTTTTAGTTTATCCGGTCTTGATAACAATCACGCTCCGGGGGTTACATACGTTCGTAACTTCGGAGGATGACACTCACAAGAAATCTCTTTGGTTGTTTTGCGCGATCGTTGTCTCGTTGACGACAATATATTTTGCCTGTCTTCTGCGGCCGGACGATTATTTTACTTTCCTTCGTTGGACGGATCTGGTGAGGCCTGCATCCATCGGAGAGATTCTTCCTTCTTTGCTATTCAGCCTGGAGCGGCAGATTCTATTATCAGGAGCGCTTCTCGTAATTCTTTTCTTATACAAACGACAAACACTCGGCCCCCTGGTGTTCCGGATACTCATTGTCGCGCTTGTATTCGTTGATTTAACTTCGGCCCATCGTCAATTCCAATTTCTTGTTAAACCGGAACTCGTTACGGACAAACCTAACATAATTTCGACTTCCGGCTCCCAGAGGTACCGGCTATTCTCAGGTCTTCCGAGTCTTCACCCGAGCATTTTTACAATGAGCGATAGGTCTTTCCCTGAAGTGGCTGAAGCCGTCTGGTCTTCATTAGTTCCGAATATTGGTGTCTTCTATGATGTGGATTACCTGCAGGAGATAGATGCGCTTAGCCGGACACCCTATGATGTATTCCTCAAAACGGCCAAGAACCTTCCGCCTGAAAAATTTTATCCGCTACTCGGCGCGCTTAACGTAAAGTACGTAAGCAGCTTCTCTCCGCTGCCGGATGGAGATATCGATCTAGTGCGACACTTTCCGGAATATCCACTGTGGCTGTATGAGTTAGAGCAGGCGGTACCGCGAGTCTACATCGTTTCGGCCGCCGAACACGAGACTGAGGACGGTAAGACGTTAGAGCGACTGGCCAGCAAGGATTTTGATCCCCTAGTAACTGTCTTAGTCGATGAACCAATGTCACTCAGTAATACGGCAGGATTTCAAGCTGAAGCACGGATACTCGAGTATGGAAACCACCGGGTAAATATCCAGGCTTCACTGGATAGTCCCGGCATTCTGGTTTTAGCGGATTCGTTCTATCCCGGTTGGAATGTTTATGTGAATGGGCGCCAAGAAAAGATTTATCGGGCAAATCTTTTCTTCCGCGGAGTGCAGCTGTCCCCCGGCACGCATACCGTACAATTCCGTTATGAGCCTCGTGCGTTCGCTATAGGTCGTGCGGTCTCGGTCATTACGCTTTTGTTAATTGTCGCATTTTTCATCCTTCTCTATTTGCGTAAGCGCCGCCAAAACCTTACTACCGCGGCGTGTTAAGGTCGAATACTGCCACCAACGGAATACCGGCAAGCTGTTCAGCCAAGTAACTAGGTGTGCTGCCATTCATTAGCAGACGCTCACGGGACCCCAGCGCGCTCCGCCTATTGAGAATAATATAATAATCGGATGTTTCAGCATCAGAAATCGTGATATCGGCGCGCAGGCGTCCTTCCTTCTGATAATACTTAAACATGAAGTTGGCAAAGGAAGCGTTAATAACAGAATTGTGAGGCAGCTTAGTATTGATCGCGTCAACAAATTCCGGAGTAAACGCTTCCATGGAATATGTGAGCTCCAAACCGCGTTGGTAGGCACCGCGGATGCCGCCGACAAAACGATTGTAGAAGCTCAATTGGAAAGGATGACATAGGTAAAGGTCGAGCACGGGTGAGAACAGGATGAGCAAGCCGAGAACTCCGACAAGTTTCCCACGCAGATGTGCAACAGCTTGCAATTGGGTCGATCTATGCGCCAGGGAGAATAGCCATTCTCCAAGGGTATAAAATCCGGCTCCGGCAGTTGCGGCCAGGAATGGGAGAGCCGGAAGCATTTGGCGTACGCCATCGTGAAGTACCGCGCCCGGTAAGAGACCGAGCGTTAGAATAAAGAACGCACTCAGGGCAAAGAGCGTCACCGTTGACGTCCCTTTTCGAACCCAGATCAGCGAAACGAGACTGAGTGCTGCTAGGAATATAAGAGGTTCCGGTGTCGTTATGCCCACCAAAAAAAAAGGATAATACCAGGGAAGTTGGTGTGTGAAGTACAATTGATCAAAGAAGTAGACCGGGAAGTTTGCATCGGCTCGATACCCGCGGCTCAATCCTTCGTACAGAAACTCCAACACCCGAAGACTGGTTTGATGCCATAAATAAGGTTGAGTAGCTACCATAATCATCGGTCCGAGAAAGAGCATTGCAAGAACATTATTGGCGTACCTATTCCTGTGAAACACATGAGCCCACAAAAATAAGGGTATAGGAATTAGCGCGGCCGGAAATTTCGTCGCAAGCGACAGGCCCCATGCCAGGCCGCAAGCCACGCTCCACTTCCAATCTTGAAGGCCTTTCCAAAAACAGAACGCGGTTAAAAACCACATGGATGCGAGCGGCAAGTCGGTAACGGCAATGTGTGCAAAACCGAAGATATTGGGTATCAAGACTAAGGCAAATGCAGAAAATAGACCTGTTGCAACACAAAACACTGCTCTCATCCACAGAAACATCACGGTAACCAAAACCGCGAAGAATAGCGCCGGAGCGATACGGTAACCCGAAAGTTTATCAAGCCATCCGGAAGATACGTATTTTGTGAAACCGGAAATTATGCGTGAAAAGGGCGGGTGGGGTACATTGTATGGATTCCAGCGCCAAGCAGCTTTGATGTTTTCATCGCTGAGGCTTTGATTAAAATTCCGTTGTTCGATGTTCGTTCGGCAATCGAGAATCCATGCGATGTGTAGATCGGCGGCATGAAAATACGGCGGTTCGTCCCAAGCTATTCCGTAATCCCTTAGGGTTGCGACAGTTAAAAGCACAACCCCTAGAAAAAGACCAGTGGGAATTATCCAGCGCACTAACAGTCTCGTTGCCGCTCAACCAGTTGGCTGCATGCCTGAGGTTATTATCGTAGAAGGTCTAAGCTATACAGTATCCGGTTTACGCCATACCGCCAGTACGGATCTGCCGCATTTCTCTCTCAAGACGGAATCCATAATCCGGGATAACGGTATGCAGAAGCGATCCCAGATCGCGATCTGCCAAGGCGACGGCATGGCTTGTCTAAGCCCTACCGCGTTTCCCAACGAGAGTAGAGCTCCAACAGAATCAAAATATGCCATTTTGACCTGTATCCATCCTGAAGGCATGAGCGAGCCGAGAAGTTTTTTGTTATAACGGCGCAAATGCCCAATGCTCTTGTCGAACTCGCTGAACAGCCACTGATGAGCGGGAGAAAGAATGACAATGTGGCCACCCCGCCGAACGAGTTGTGCGGCGGCGAGGATCTGATCACGATCGTGATGAATGTGTTCCAGGACATCCATATACAAGATGCAGTCAAAAGTTGGACGCTTAGCAAGCGCATCCAATGACCCCGCGATAACATGAGTCTCTTTGAATCCCAATTGTTCAATGACGTTTTTCTTAAGCCGTTTAGCATTACATAAGTCCGGTTCAAGGCAAATCCACCGCTGTGCGACACTGTCGTGCATAGCCGCGGTAGTGCTGCCGATCCCCGCGCCGACCTCAAGTACGTCTCCGATTAAGTGCTTTCTGATTGCAGCTTTTACATAGCGCTTCCAGTTTGTGGCGAGAGAAAAGAGATCGAGCTCGCCGCCGATGTAAGCGCTTTTACTGGCCGGAACCATATACGCGCCGTACTCCGCCCGCCATATGAATATAATCGCGACTAGGTATGAAGCTGACCGTGTCACGCCCTGCAAGAATGACAAACGCAAAGACAAGCACGATTATGAGCATCTGAATCAGGATCACCAGCAAGATTCCAGTGACGTAGGTGGCCCACCCGGGTATGGCGAGCGGCGTTAAAAACCGGATGCCGATAACGCTGATTAATGCTAGACCGACTAAGCTCATTCCCGATAATACAAGCATCAAGAGCCTTACTCCGATGCGGTCGCCAAAAACTGCCATTGCGCTCAATCCGTGAACCACGAGTGCAACTAAGTTCATGCGCGACGATCCCTCGAGCCGGCAATTACGTTGGACCGGAATCAGAGCTATCGGTAGCTTTGCCTTATAGACCGCTGCAGCGTAGTGGTTCCACAACTCGGAAACAACCACTACTCGTCTGAGGACGACGGCGGGTATTACACTGAAGTTACCAACCTGCACACGCACGCCAGTCAATAGAAAATGAATCAAGCGATAGATGTGGTAAAAGGCTTTGAAAGATAAACTTTCCGAACGGCGCGTTCGTGCCGCGAAGATTATCTTTTGATCTTGATGGGCACTACATTCTCTGATGAGACGGGGTACGTCGCCTGGATTATCCTCACCGTCGCAATCCATGACTACAACACGATCACAGGCTTGGTTCGCCTCAAGGTATGACAAACCAACTGCAATGGCCCGCTGATGACCGACGTTGCGTCGCAACGAAAGAATATCGATTGCTTCTATAGAACGAAAACATTTTGCCTTTTCAGGCAGAAAGCTTACTTCTGATGAGCCGTCGTCAACTACCAAAATATCTGCTCGGAGTCTGTTGGTACTCAGCTCCTGATCCAAGAGTGGCAAGAGACGCTGAAGCGCCTTCCAATCTTCATAAACTGGTATCAAAATTAGAGACTTCTCGTGACAACTGGAATTATCTGCCATTGAAATCGTTTTTTTAAAGGATAAGTTTGTACAACAGTTGTGCTGTTGCCGGTCGATGCACACAACCACGAGTTCACATGCAGATTACCATAAAAATTTACTTATTTGTTTTTGATGTTCTGATTCCATTTGGGCTCAGGCTGCATTGGCCGGTGAAGTACTATCGTTTCACAAGAGGATGGCATCTCTAACTGACGGATATT
>JAICEJ010000323.1 GCA_025924215.1 Candidatus Binatia bacterium | reverse complement strand
CTTCAACTGTTTGAATTTCATCTTTGAGCCGGCTGAAATCTGCACTAAGTATAGAGGGGGCGATTTTTATTGACTCCATTTATGTGACCCTTCGCAAGCGCGCCGCGAAAAAGCCGTCAGTATCATGCTTATGGGGCAGCGCCATAAAATACTTCTCCCTGACAAGCTGCTTCGCTTGATCCGGAAGATAACTTGCCGCGTTCTCTAAAACAAATCCTCTATGACAGGCAAGAAATTCATTCACAATTTTTTCGTTCTCATGAGCGGTGAGCGTGCAAGTTGAATATACTAAAACGCCCTCAGCTTTGAGGCAGCTGGCCGCTTGCCGGAGGATTTTTCGTTGCAACTCGCTCAACCTGAGGACGTCGCGGATGTCGCGATTCCATTTTATTTCCGGATGGGACCGCAGAGTTCCTAGACCACTACATGGGGCATCGACGAGTACGCGATCATAGGTTGCTTGTTGTCTCACAGCTACTTGTCTCGTCACGTCGGCTTGTATCGCACGGATCGACTTGAGCTCTAGGCGCATGGCATTTTCGCGAATCTTCGCCACACCTTTCGGCGATCTATCCATAGCTGTGACTTGGCCGTTGTCATCCATGAGCTCTGCAATATGGGTCGTTTTGCCGCCGGGCGCCGCGCATACATCGAGAATCTTCTCGCCTGGTTGCGGATCAAGTAGATAGCCAACCAGCTGCGACGCTTCACCTTGAACTTGGAAGAGTCCCTCCTGATAACCGCTTAATCGCTCAATTGGGACCTGCGAACGCACAACGATACCGTGTGGCGACCAAGTAGTCGGTAGCGCTTCAATGCCGTGCGTTTCAAACTCCCTCAGCAAAGCCTGTCGTTTAATTCGACAAATATTTACTCGCAGTACCAGAGGAGCCTGGTGGTTGTTAGCTTCCAGCAGCGCCGTAATGTTAGCCTTGCCTAGGTACTCAACCCACTCGTTGATCAACCACTCTGGATGCGACCAGTAATCGGCCAGTGCCGCGACTCCGCAGCTGTCCGGGTTGGGCGCCGTTTCGGTTCTCTTGGTGCGAATGAAATTACGAACGATCCCATTCACAAAGCCACTTACGCGATTACCCGCGTGCATCTTCGCCAGAGTCACGGCTTCGTTAAGGGCAGCGTACTCCGGTACCCGATCAAGAAAGCTAATTTGATAGAGAGTGACCCGAAGAAGATTTTTAATAAATGGATCAGTTTCCTCGAAAGAACGGCGCGTAAGCTGCTTCAGATGTAGATCTATTCTGCCTCGCCAGCGCAAGGTTCCGTAAACGATTTCCGTTAACAGAGATCGGTCTCTCGCTGACATACCGCCCGTTTGGAGTACCTGATCCAGGAGGATGTCGGCGTAAGCTTTATCAAGCTCAACTCTGACGAGAATATCAACCGCTTGTTTGCGGACATTCTCGTTGCTTTCAAACGTGGTCACCTGCCGCAATCCGCGCTCCTTTTATAAACTCCACCCCGGGAACCCTCTTTTTATTTTCTAATTGGACCTCTTCAAGAGAGAGCGTGCCGCGTCCGGTTGCAATCCAAAAACCGCCGGTGTCCGCTCTAATTATTTCACCAGGATTGCCTGACCTATTCGTTTGAATAGGAGTTGCCCGGTGAATTTTTAGGAGCTTCCCGTTGAGGTGAGTATACGCTGATGGCCAAGGGGTAAAGGCGCGGACACGGCGCTCAATGGACAGTGCCGGTTGGGTCCAATCGACTAAGCCGTCTTCTTTCTTAATCATCGGGGCAAAGGTCACACACGCCTCGTCTTGACACTGCGGCTGAAGAGAGTTGCTCTTAAGCCCGCGTATCGTTTTCAGCAGTAAGCGGCCCCCGAGGGGTGCCAGCTTAGCTTGCAACGAAGCTGTCGTTTCATGCTCATCAAGTTGGATTTCTTCTTGAAGGTAGATCGGTCCAGCATCTAGTTGTTCAACAAGTTGCATGGTCGAGACGCCGGTTTTTTCTTCTCCATTGATGATCGTCCATGTGACGGGCGCTGCACCACGATATTTAGGCAAAAGAGAATAGTGTACGTTCAAACATCCACCTGGGGACAGATCCAAGATCGACTTGGGGAGAATGCGTCCAAAAGCAACGACCACGATAATCTGAGGATTCCATGATTTCAGCGCGTCGCAAAAAACCGGATCGCGGATCTTCATGGGTGTAATCACTGGAATCCCCCTGCTCTCCGCCATGCGGCGGACTGGAGACGGCCTGCTTTGCTGTCCTCTGCCTGTGCGGCGGTCAGGTTGCGTGACCACGCCGATAACAGGATCGGAACCATCGATCAGCATTTGCAAGCTGACAGCGGCGATCTCCGGAGTTCCCATAAAAACAATGGGCCAAGAAGAAGACATGAAAGGATCGCCTGAGCGACTCTCCTTTGATTTTCGGATGCGACTTTCTGGAAGGGCAGTTTAGATCATGACCTGCGTCGATTCGGACGGCTCGATCCCGGTGCGCAACATCTTCCTCCGACGGCGTGTGTAGAGATCGCGTTTGAGTCGACTGATACGGTCGATGAACAATTTTCCATCCAAATGATCGATCTCATGTTGAAGCGCCACAGCGAGCAAACCCTCCGCCTCTATCGTCCGTTCTTTTCCGTGTTCGTCGAGCGCCACGACTTGTACATGTTCGGCGCGGCGTACTTCAGCCGTGAAATCGACGACGCTCAAGCACCCTTCCTCCCAAACCAGTTGCCCCTCGGAGTGAGTGATGAAAGGATTGACTAATTTGTAGACGTTAGTTCGTGGATTTTCGTGGTCCACGTCCAGAACAACGATCCGCTGCAGCACTCCGACCTGTGTTGCGGCTAAACCAACACCGGGTGCGGCGTACATCGTTTCAAGCATGTCACTGATCAGTTGAACGGTAGCATCGGTGACATTCGATACCGGGCGTGCCACTTTTGAGAGGCGTGGATCGGGATATTTCAGAATTTCTAATAGAGCCATACCTATATTTTCATAGCATGTTGTACGGATCGACATCAATGTGCAGACGCACGTTGCGCGTTCTGCTGAACGTCTCGCGAACGGCACTAGCTAACCCGATCAATGGGCTTATTTGGTAGCCTTTGAGCAAGAGCTGCCACCGATACCGATTCCGCAACTTTTCGATCGGTGAAGGAGCGGGGCCAAGAATTTCAATTTGTTCCCGGTACTTTGGGTTGCCGCTTTGAATCGCGCGGATCTTTTTGAAGAGCGCTTGGGCTTTCGCTTGCACATGCTCCGAACTCGGACCGTCTAGGCGCAAATTTACCAACTTGCCAAACGGAGGATAGCCCAACGCCCGGCGAAACTCGATTTCTTTCGCAAAAAACTTTTTATAATCATGGTCAATGAGCGATTGAATTGCATAATGTTCAGGTTCATAGGTCTGAATGATTACTCGTCCGGGATCATCCCCTCGTCCGGATCTGCCCGCAACTTGGCTAAGGATTTGGAAGGTTCGTTCAGCGCTCCGAAAGTCCGGCAGATTCAAAGACATGTCGGCAAGCAGCGCCCCCACGAGCGTCACTCCGGAAACATCGTGCCCCTTGGTGATCATTTGGGTCCCAATAAGTATGTCGATATCGCCACTTTCCCACCTGCGGATCAAATCGGCGTGCGAGCCACGCTTGCCGGTGGTGTCTCTGTCCATGCGTGCGATGCGCGCCTCAGGCACCAACGCATATAAGGTCTGTTCGATCTGTTCGGTTCCTGCGCCAATACCCGCGAGGGTTTCAGTGCCGCAATCAGGGCAAACTTGTTCTACTGGTCTACTGAAATTGCAATGATGGCAGCGTACGATCTTGCGCTTTAAATGCACAGTCAATGTGACGCTGCAATAAGAGCAGCGCAAGACATATCCGCATCGCGTGCACTGTAAGAAATTTGCGAAGCCTCGGCGATTTAAAAAGATTAGTGTCTGTCGCTTATTTACGAAATTGCGTTTGATCGCAGTTGCGAGCGGATCTGACAACAATCGTTCTCCAGCACTTTTCTGCTTCCGCCATGCCTCCGACCTGTCATTGGTAGCGGCTAAACCAATCGATTTGGATTGGTTTCGGAGATCAAAGATTTCGACACTCGGCAACGGGCGGCGCTCTACGCGTTGAGAAATCTCCAACAATTGGTAGCGACCTTGAAGAGAATTTTCATAACTCTCCAATGATGGTGTGGCTGAGCCTAGAACCACGGCGCAAGCGGAGAGCTTGCCGCGCATAACAGCAACATCCCTGGCGTTGTAGCGCAAGCCGTCATCCTGCTTATAAGATCCGTCATGCTCTTCATCGGCAATAACCAAAGCAAGATTTGGAACCGGCGCAAAAACGGCCGAGCGCGCTCCCACGACGATGTCGACGTCTCCTCGTTTGATCCGCCACCACTGCGCCCATCGCTCGCCAGGCGTCAAACCACTGTGTAAAATACCCACTCTGCCGTTAAATCGTGCGTTGACCCGATCAAGAAGTTGAGGAGTTAATGAGATTTCCGGAATCAGTATGAGACTTCGAGCGCCAATGTCTCGGACGCACTCCATGGCACGTAAGTAAATCTCAGTTTTACCGCCACCGGTCACTCCATGCAGGAGAAATGTCGCGAATCCGCCGGTTCTAAGGCGAGCTTTGATGGCAGCTAGTGCTGCATGTTGTTCCGTGCTGAGCGTGAACCGTCTTGGGTCCGCAGACGGTGATGGGGGTATTTGAGAGCCGTCGAACCGGTGGCTTTTCCTCTGCCCGGGTAAGCGTTCGCGAATTTCAACATCACCGGCGGATTGAAGTTGCTTTAGGGCAGTGGAAATATTCGTTCTGCCAAAAGCTCTTGTCAAGCTTTTGAGGCTGGTCCGGCCATTCTTGTCGCGCAGCACATCTAGGATTGTCTGTCCTAGAACATCACTAGTCTGCGTCGATTCCGATTTTGCGACGACGATCCTCTCGATTTCCATACGGGAGTTGGGTGGTAGTATCGTGCTTAGCACCTCACCCAGCGATGCTACATAATACTGGCTAGCCCAGTGACTGAGGGTCAATAACTGTTCATCGACAATTGGCGCCTCATCTAACACGGCAATTATATTTTTGATGTCCAGGAGCGGCGTCTCGGCAATATGGGCGGATACGATCCCTGATACCTTGCGGTTGCCTAAGGGGATTAATACGCGCATGCCGACAGTGACAAGATGTCTAAGGCTATCGGGAACTCCGTAGGTGAGAGGTTCTTTAACAGGCGATGGAATGATGATGCGGGCGAACCTCCCCGCTTGCTGGCTCATCGCTCGATTAATAACTTCGGACATCTCAAAAGGCAACTTGCAATAATCATGAACCAAAACGGGAAACACGAGTAGCCGGTGTAATAGTGTCCTGCCGGATCAGATCTGCTGATTGACAATGCAACGCTGGTCACAGGAATGGTAGCGCTACCTACGAGACCTATGCAGGGTCACCTGGGTAAGGTCCCAATCGGCTTCGATCCTGGACCTAAATGATTGGACAGGCTGCAACGGATCTCCTGCAGTTTTCACCCAAGACTGACGTACTCTACGCAATTCTGTCCATAATTGTCCAACTCGGAACATTATCGCCTTGGTAAAGACTCGAGAATCCGACGAGTGGTTTAGTATTGTTGGGAAATGTCACCTTTACCGATAATGGCATAATTTTAGCGTTAGCGCTTTTACTCCACATTCGTGGTCGTAGCACTCCTGCAACCTCATAGATGGCAGCGGAGGAGCAATGAGAAGACACTCTTTTGGAGAGCTAAAGAGCGCGGCAAAAGTGAACAATGCTTCGGCCGCCGACTCCCGCAGTCATTAGCATCAACTAGAACGACGGCATGGAAATGTAGCTCTCGTTGATAGTTGTTGATTATAACCGGAGTTGGATGAGTTCAGGTACG
>JAICEJ010000322.1 GCA_025924215.1 Candidatus Binatia bacterium | reverse complement strand
TATGCCGAGCCTTCTGCTCGCCGAACTTCCGCACCAGTCCGGCGCGGATTGCGGCGATTTCCTCCTTGTTCTCTTCGCCGAAGAGCGGGCTCCAACGAGCAATCGGCCGTCCTCTGATCCCGTCGTGTTCCTCCACCGCATGACCGTTGCCGAGGACGATGGCCGGGCGGCTGAATGCGGTTTGCACGCCGCTGGTGTTGATCCCCAGGCTGTTTACATACTCGAAGTAAGTCTTGTGCGTCGGCCTGACGTGGTATCCATCCAGACTGTTCTCGACCAGCAGCTTCCAGTTGGCCTTGATAGAGTATCGATTGGAACCGGGGATGATCCTCATGCCTTTTTCGGTCTGGTCGACGATCAGATCCAGATACTCCCGAGCTCCTGCTAGATAGTTCACGAGCTCTTCGACATCGGGATTGAAGCTGACAAAGACAAAGCCGCGGTAACTTTCCACCCGCGGCGGCGACTTGAGGCCCATTTCCGCTCGGTTAAAACAGTGGCCGTAGCCGGCTTCGTCCGGCACGCCGACGAGATCGCCATGATTGTTAAAGCTCCAGGCATGATAGAAGCATTGCAGAACGTCGGCATGTCCCTGATCGTGCCGGCAAATGAGCGCTCCTCTGTGCGTGCACGTGTTCAGGAAAACCCGCAACCTGCCGTCGTTGCCGCGGATGAAGAAAAGCGGCCTTCCCGCTACATTGCGGCGCCGGTAGTCGCCCGGGTTCTCTACTTCGGATTCGTGGCACAGATAGAGCCAGCATTTGTTGAATATCCGCTCCTGCTCCATCTGAAGAATCTCGAGCGATGTCATAGCGGAACGATGGACGCGGAATATACCGTCCGCCGGCTTATCTATGATCATACGATCAAGCTCTAACATGGCGTGCCCCTCGTGCAATTACATCTACCACGAACAATGTGAACCGTTGGAACTACAAAAGCCGTAAACCGGCTGGAACTGTGTTCGCCGGCAGAGGTACGACACACGTCTATCATGCTAGCCGGCATTATTCACGGTCCGGTGAAAAGCAGAGCAGAGTGTTCATCCGATGATTAAGCCAACTGAGTTCGGTTCAAAGCGTTCAAGTCATTCAACCCCCGTCCTCTTTGGCGACAAGGAGAGGATGCGAGGAGAGGGTTGGAACTACTGGAACGGCGAAGCCTAGTAATCACTCCGCCTTCGCGGCGAACAACTCGTCAGGACTTACGACTCGGGGCGACAGACCCTGTTCGTAGACATACTGGCCGATAGCCTGGAGCGCCGGGCGATTCGGCTCCAGGCCGTATGCCCAGAAATCCTTTCCCAATACTTGCCAGGTCTCCTCGATGTGATGGATCAACCAGGGAAGCGAAAGGCGCAGCGCGTCGGTGTCGTAGAGTCCGCTGATCGCCACATCGCGAGCTTCGCAGAAGGCCCGATAGATGCACCGCGCCGCCCACGGGTGCTCGCGATAGATATCGTCGCGCAGCACCACCGTATGCATGATCGGGAAGATGCCAGTGCGGCGATAATAGTCCTGCTCGACCTCATAGTAGTTCGGAAACAGGCGCGCTATGCGCGGCGAGCCCTTCTCGAAGATCGAGGGAATATAAATCGCGAGCAACGCATCAAGCTCGCCGCTTTCCATCATTCCCTCCAGAGTCCGCTCCGGCGGCAGAAACTCGACCTTGACTTTGGCCGGCAGCTTCAACGGAATCAATGGCCGCTGAGTCGGTGTCGTCAATCCGCCGATGAACCACTGAATATCCTGCATCGCAACACCGTATTCGTGTTGCAGCATGCCGTTCATGAAGATGGTTGCGGTAGAACCGAGCTGCGTCGTTCCCACCCGTTTACCCCGGAGGTCCTGAGGCGTCCGAATTCCCGCGTCGGTGCGTACGTAAATACACGAGTGTCGAAAGATCTTGGACAGGGCGACCGGCACGGCAATAAAGGGGCAATCGCCGCGGCCCTTGAGACTCACATAAGAAGCAAGCGATAACTCCGAAACCTCGAACTCCCTGTCCTCCAGCATTCGCGGAAAGGTTTCGCGCGGCCGCATGACCTTGATTTGCAGATCGATGTCTTCGGCCTGGACACGGCCATCGATAAGCGGGCGGGTGCGGTCATAATCCCAGCACGCGAGGGTGAGTCTGAGTTTCGACATCGGTGCGACCTGTCTTCGTAGAAACCTGCTTGGATGTGAATAGTCTGCGTAGAAATAACATACCGCGAGGAGCTGTCAAGAAATGATCAAGACTGAGATTGCGAGCTGTTTTCTTAGCCTTTGAAACAATGGATTCTCCTCTTTATCAAATAGGGCCAGGGGAGATTTCACAACGTGCAGCGAAATCAAATGCCCCAATCCCATTTTGGCAAAGGGGGACCGGTGGGTTCATCGCTTATAAAGGCTCCAGGGCTTGCTTCGCTTAATTTTCAACCCGTGATGTAGCGCTCGAGCTGTTCAATCATGAACTTCTGATCGGCGATAATTGCCTTTACTAAATCGCCGATGGAGATGATACCGATCAATTTCCCATCTTGAAGCACCGGTAGATGACGAATTCGTTTATCGGTCATGATCGCCATGCATTCTTCGATCGATTGATCGAGGTGAGTGTAGGCGACATGGCTGGTCATAATCTCTTCGACCCGCGTTGTCGGTGAGGCGCGACCGTGAAGAATCACTTTACGGGCATAATCGCGCTCCGAAATGATCCCGGCGACACGCGCTTCATCCAGCACCACAAGAGCGCCAATTTCCTTTTCGGCCATCAGACTAAGGGCGTCGAAGACCGTCGATCCAAGGTCGACGCTCCAAACCATGCGGCCTTTAACTTCAAGGATGTCTCGAACTGTTTTCATCTGAGATCTCCTTAAAAATTATGGGGTGGAGAAAAATCTCTAACTGGGTTTGTCCTGAGCTGATCAAATGGGTTCGAGATCAAAGGTATTGTCGTTCCGAGCGAAAGCAAGGAATCTTTCGCTCGACAGTTTCGCTCTGTAGGCGAGCGAAGGCTCATGAATGACTCCTTTGAAGGAAATCTGCTTCGATAATTTATACAACCAAATGTTCGCGGAGTAAAAAGCCATGCCCATTGTGCCGAGCTGAATCAGCCTTGACAGATTGAGAGAGCTGTCGATATATCTTCGCACTGTGCTGGAAAACGCTTTTCTAGACTGGAGCGGAACATGATTTTTCGCACCTTCCCAAAAACATTGATTGCGCTATTTTGTTTGGGACTCTTCAACGCGCCGCAAGGTGCCTATAGTCAGACGCAAGTTCCCAAGCTGAAAATCGGCACGCTGGGAGCGCCTTCGACCAGTGTTTGGATGGTTTCGGCGTTGGTCGCAAAACGGTTCGACTTAAAAAACGGCATCGATATCCAATGGGTCGAGCAACCGACGACGGCCGCGGTTTACAACGACTTTGCCGCCGGTTCATACCAGGTCGCTACAGGCGGGGTCATCAGTTATGCCAATCAGTATGCGCGCGGCGTGAAATCGAAATTGTTCGCCACCTATCAGATTTTCGGCACATCCGTGATCGTGCACACCGAGCGCGGTCACGGTATCAATGCACCGAAGGATCTCAATGGAAAGGAGATAGCCGCGCCGCTGGCTTCGGAGAACACCAAGGCGATGGAGATCTATCTCAAATGGGAGGGAGTCGATGTCAAATCGCTCAAAATCAAAAACTTTGAGCAACCGGGCGTTGTCGCCGAGTTGAAATCGCCGACTGGCTCGGCGGTCGCGGGGATCGTTTTCTCGCAGGTGCCGACTCGGCTGGTCTTGGATGAACCAAAAAAATTCAAAGATTTGATTTCCGCCGATGACCTCGATGTGATGTGGAAGCAAAAGACCGGCACGGAACATCATTGGCTCTTGGGCTGGGCGGTGCATGAAGAGTTTGCCCGAGACAACCGCGAGCTTTTGCAGCGGACGCACAATGCGATGAAAGAGACCATCGACTGGGTGTCCAAGAACCAAGAAGAGGCGCTGGAAATCGTCGCTAAAAAAACTAAGGAATCGGTTCCGGTGCTACGTGAAACGATTAAAGCCAAACGCGTCCGATTCCAGCAACTGACGGCCGAGTCTCAGGAAAAAGCGCTGATGGCGCTTTTTAAGCTCGGGGTCGAGAGCGGCATGATTGCCAAGTTGCCGGATGAAAATTTTTTCTATCGCGGGCTCAAATAGTCGCGCGCTGGGAGCTCGATGGAGTCCTCCGAGTCCGGTGCCGCGCCACATCGATTTAATTTCGCTGCCGTTGTCTCTGTCGGTCTGCTGCTGATCGTCTGGCAGGTCGCGTCTTTTTTCCTTCCGGAATTCATTGTCCCCGGACTACAACTGATCGGCTTCGAGTTCGTCAGGATGTTCGAAGACGGGACCCTGGTCAGTGATTCGTTGCTGACGCTCGTGCGCGTGATGCTCGGACTTATCGGTGGCTTTATTTTCGGTGGGGCTTTGGGTCTGCTCATGGGGCTGGTGAGAAGGAGCGAAGATTACTTGATGCCGGTCATAAATTTCGTCATGGGAGTGCCAGCGTTATCCTGGACACTGATCGTGATTCTTTGGTTTCGCGGCACAGAAACGCGCATCTTCGCTTTGATGTTGGCGGTGTCGTTCCCGGTCTTCGCGCACAGCCTTCTCGATGCGGTTAAAGGTGTACCGCGTGAATTGCTTGAAATGACGCTGGCATTTAGACCGACCCGCATCCAAATGCTCCGGCTGCTGATTTTACCATCGATTGTGCCCAGTATTCTCACCGCCTGGAAAGTTTCCATCGGCTTTGCCGTGCGGGTTGTCATTGTCGCCGAGTTGGTGGGTGCCTCCACCGGCGTTGGTTACCGCATGGTGCAGCAACAATCGTTGCTCAACATGAGCGGTGTTCTTGCCTGGACGTTGATCCTGGTCCTAATGGGGCTCGCGCTGCAAGGGCTGATTACGAAATCCGAGCAACGCCTGCTCAAGTGGCGTCCGACGCACTGACTCATGGCCAAGATCAAGTGCTGCAATCTCAGCAAAATTTTCAACGCCGGCGGCGATCCTTTCGAGGCGGTCAGCGATTTGAGCTTCAGCGTTCAGACGGGCGAGCTCGTCTCGGTTGTCGGCAGGACCGGCTGCGGCAAGTCGAGCACCCTCCATATGATTCTCGGATTGGAGCGGCCGACGAGCGGCAGTCTCACTATCGACGATAAGGAACCCTATACGGATTTCGGATATTTCCGCGGGCGATTGGCGGCGGTCTTTCAAACCGACCGATTGCTGCCGTGGCGTAAAACTATCGACAACGTCGCATACGGCCTCGAAATCTTGCGCGTGCCGGAACCTGACCGTCGCACGCGCGCACAGGGTTGGTTGGAAAGAGTCGGCTTGGGTGGTTTCGAGAATGCCTACCCGTATCAGCTTTCAGGTGGCATGCGGCAGCGGGTCGGCATTGCCCGGGCATTCTGTGTCGAGCCCGAAGTAGTTCTCTGCGATGAAGCGTTCGGCCACTTGGATCAGGTGACTGCAACGCAATTACGCGGCGACTTTCTCGAGCTGGTGCGGGAAACCGGTAAAACATCTGTATTCATCACTCACGATATCGACGAAGCGATCGAGCTCGGCAACCGCGTGCTGGTCTTGGGCAAACCCGCGCGCTTGCTAATGGATCTGACGATCTCGGAACAGATGAAAAGGAATTTGACCGCGCGGGACGAGATGAAAACCCGCATACTAAATGCGATCGAAGCGAACCGGCCGGTCGATTAATACTCTTGCGGCAATCGTGCGAGAAATCTTTCAGTTCGTGCTGGAGCTCCAGTTACAACATGACTACATCGCAATGCGAAGACGAACACGTCATCGTCAGACCTTACACTGAAGTTCTGAATTGTATCCGCCATAATCAGAACCAATGGCCGCCATTGCGAAATAATATT
>JAICEJ010000321.1 GCA_025924215.1 Candidatus Binatia bacterium | reverse complement strand
TGGCAGCGCGAATACTCGCTGCGACCCGCACAGGTGTCCAGCGCCAGTTGAGGCCGTATTCGATCAAATCGCGGGAAAGATTGTCAATGCTGTCGTCGTCTGCCAAGCGCGCCAATCGCAACGATAGCTCAGAATGTACCATGGGGCAGACCTAACGAACCGGATTTTCCCGCAAAGCCGAAGAGCAATCAAGTTCCAGTTCGATGCTGTAGGCAGCTCACTATAATCGATATATCAATTGCAAAATACAAGCGAATCGGTCGTCTTTCGATGAACCAATCGTCTGGTCTGGACACAGAAAAAAGCAGGTGCCGTTTTCGACGAGAGCGAAGATTGGCAACATTCCTTGCTTGCACGCTTATAACGAGCTGAGGAAGCGAGGCGGGTTCCGGCTCTTGTTGTCCGGAACTTCTGTCATGTATTTATCCTGGATAATTTACTACACCAGTTCATCGGGCATGGCACTATTCAACGTGTGACATAAATCACCCCGTGCCGCTAACTTTGATTGACAGGCTCTCGAGCTCATAGTACGTAACTGCCATCTTGATGAGAACGCCTGGCGGATTTTGAATCGAGAACTTACTCACTCAAGGATGCAACGATGACCAAGATGACATCGACATTCAGGTATGGTGCCTGGTTCTTTGTGCTCGTATTGATAACCTCCCTGAACCGCGCTCAAGCGCAGCAAACTCAAAAACTGACGCCGGTCAACTACGGGACCATCACCATATCTGCATTGCATTGGCCCTATCTGATTGCCGAGCAGGAAGGCATGCTTCAAAAAGAAGGCTTGGAGATCAAGCGCGTTCTCGGCGGCACCACGACCGCTACCTCCCAGGCGCTGGTCGCGGGCTCCACAGATTTCGCACAGATGAATTTGGTGCAGCTGCTCTCCGCTAATTCGGCAGGAGCCGATCTCGTCGCGGTAGCGGGCGATACCCTGGTGCCCATCTATGCGCTGGTGGTGCATCCCTCGATCAAGAGCTATGCCGATTTAAAAGGAAAGCGATTAGCAGTCGCGGGCCCCACCGATCCTCTGAACTACATTATGGCGCGGATGCTGGCGGCCAACGGTCTCACGCCTGCCGACTATGAAATGCTCGGGCTGGGTGGAACTCCAACTCGCCTGGCGGCGGTGGAAAAAGGCGGCGTCGCCGGGGCGCTGGTCAATCAGCCCTCGGATTTCAAGGCCATCGCTTCGGGACTGCGGTTACTCGGCTACTCATCGGATTACGTCGACAACTTTCAATATACCGTTACCGGAACGCGCCGCGACTGGGCGCAAGCAAACAGGCCTTTGACGGTGCGCTTTCTTCGCGCTTTCGCGCGTGCATGCGAGTTCTTCTATGAACCGAAAAATAAGGAGGCCGTGTTGCGGGCGCTAATCGACAAGGCGAAGGCCGAGCGTAATGATGCCGAGAAGACCTATGATCTTTTTGTTAAAACCAAAAAATCGATTCCGCAGGACGGCGCCATCGATATCAAAGGCGCGCGCATCGTCGCCGAAAGCTGGAAGGAATTCGGTTTGCAAAAGCCGCCCCCACCGGTCGATGGCGTAATCGATATGAGCTATCTGCAGGAAGCAAGGAAGTAGGACACGTTCAACAGTGAAAAACGACGAGCTCTCATACAATTTAGGCGACACCGTCGATCGCCTGATCTCGGTTCAATATTTTATGTCGGGCGGTGGCTCCGCCCTGACCCGAAAGCCGGTAACAGGCGTGCTCTACGAAGCCGCCCGTGAAAAGGCCGGCGCGCCGCTATGTCATCTTGCGGCCAAAGCGCTTGCGGACAACGTCCAGCGCGGCAATACCGTGCTAATCACCACCGGCCTGATTGCGCCGCCATACATGATCGCCGACGGCGACGGCCCGATCGCGGCCGCGACGCTTGCGCGGGCCATCGACGTCGGTCTTGACGCGACTCCGATCATCGTTTGCGAAGGAGTCGTGGTGAAAGCCATGGAGGCTCTTTGCCAGGCCGCCGGACTGATGCCGAGCGCGCCCGAGCTGGCGGTCGGAACGCCGAGAAAAGTCATTGTCCTGCCGTTTCCTCTCGACGACGACTTTGCGCGGCGCGAGGCGATTCGACTTTTGGATCAGTTCAAACCTAAAGCCGTCGTGGCCATAGAGAAGTTATCGAAAAACGCCAAAGGCATTTATCACAATGGCTTCGGCATCGACGTGTCGTCGGTGCAAGCAAAAGTGGATTACCTTTTTGACTTCGCGCGCGACCGCGGCATACCTACGATAGGCGTCGGTGACGGCGGCAATGAAATCGGCACTGCCTGCATCGCCGACGCCGTCCGCAAAGTCGTGCCCACAGGCGCCAAATGCGGCTGTCCGTGCGAGTCCGGGATCGCCGCCGCGACTCACGCCGACTATTGCGTGTTCGGTTCCAAGTCGAACTATGGCGGCTTCGCCATCGAAGCCTGCCTGGCAGCGGGACTGGAGCGGCCGGAAATCTTTCACAGCGAAGTTGTCGCTCGGCGCGTGCATGAGGCGGGCGCAACCATGGGTCTTGTGGATCCGTTCACCGGACTCGCGTTTGGTTGGGACGACTTTCCGGTTGACCAAAACGTTAATGAACTTGTCACTAATCTGATTCGCTACATGCTAGCCGTGCGCGTGGTGCCGCGCTGGTATAAAGATTCGATCATGGGACCGAACCAAAAGTGGATCCATGAACGCTCGTTCGCCGAAGACTTGGTCTCGCGTTGGGCGAAATCCATCGTTGACTCGGAAAAAGAATTCTTCTCGAAGTAATTATGACCAAGATCACCCCCGATATTGTTTTTAAGAACGGCTTGGTCGTCACGCCTTCCGGTGTCATCGAGGGCGGCATCGCCGTCGCCGACGGAAAGATCGCCGCGGTCGGTAGCGATGCGTTTTTGCCGGATGCAGAGCAGATCATCGACTTGGGCGGCAAACATCTTCTTCCGGGAGTGATCGATCCCGAGTGTCACCTCGGCGGCCATCGCGACCTGGCCGCCGATTTTAAAAGCGAGACACGGGCCGCCGCGGCTACCGGTGTGACGACCTGGGGTTTGCAGCTCGTAAGCCTGGCGATCACCGGCGGTGCCGATAAAGTGAAGGGGCCCTCCGATATTCCGAATTTCACGAAATCCATGCCAACCTTCTACGAGGCGTCGAAAACCGCGGCCATCGATTTTTTTCTCACGCCGATCATCAGTACTGACGAGCAGGTCAAAGAAATCCCCTATCTGGCGAACGAACACGGCATCAGCTCCTTCAAGCTCCACTTGCAGATGCAGGGGCCGTGGAAGTCCTCATGGCCGGCTTACTTTTTTGACGATGGCAGCATTTACTCAGTCTTTCAGGAGGTCGCAAAGCTCGGCGCGCCAGCGATCGCGCTGCTTCACTGCGAGAACTGGGAGATCGCCCAGGTGCTGCAGAAGCAGCTCATGGATGCCGGGCGCACCGACATGGGCGCCTGGGATGATCGCTCGCCGGCTTTCACCGAGGTCGGTCATGCCCGGAGCTACCTTTATTATGCCCGGATCGCCGGCTGTCCAATTTACGTCGTGCACTGTACGACGACCGACACCGTCGCGGAAATCGAGAGAGCCAAAGCCGAAGGCTTGACGGTCTATAGCGAAATCGGCACCCACTATCTCGTGCTGCACAAGGACGCGTGGAAGATCAACGTGCCGCTGCGCGATCGCTCTACACACGAAAGTCTATGGAAGGCGCTCGCGTCCGGCGCCATCGATTGCATCGGCAGCGATCACGTCGCGCACACCAGAACCCGCGAGTCCATGCAAACGGGAAACGTCTTTACAACCGTCAGTGGTTTTCCTTCACGGGTGGAAGGGATGCTGCCGATGATGCTCAGCGAAGGCGTAAACAAAGATCGAATCTCCATCGAGCGCCTGGCGCAAGTCGCCAGTGAAAATCCAGCGCGCATCTTCGGCCTCTATCCGAGAAAAGGCGCGATCCTGCCGGGCGCCGATGCGGATCTTGTGGTCGTCGATTTGAAGCGGCGTGCAAAGATCACCAAGGAACTTCTTCACACGGTGACGCCCTGGTCCATCTATGAAGGCTGGGATGTCACCGGCTGGCCGGTTATGACTATGGTCCGCGGCAATATTGTGATGGAATGGCCCGACAACGCCCCTCGTGCCGTCGTCGCTGAAACTTCCATGGGCCAGTATCTCAGAAGGCAACTCAGCCGCATAACCTGATCCTGCTCTCGACAGAGCCGTCGAGCAAAATGTTTCTGTTCACCAAGAAGCGACCGGAGGACACGAAGAACAAACATAGAGCTAGAACACGAACCGGGATTTAACATGTTTTCTCTTTCTTCGTGCCCTTCGAATCTTTCGTGGTGGTATACACCGCATGCAGTATCAAGAGCGTGAGACACTGCGCTAGGAGAGAAAAAAACTTCCGTCGGCAACCCTATCGAAGACTAACGCCGCTTTGATGCGGCTTTCAATCTGGTAATCTGCAGGCAGAGAATCTTAAATCATTAGGACTCCCTATCACTCCAGAGCATACGCTGTCATTCTGGTTGTGATGACTCGAGCAAACCTGCTTGATTGACGTCTGTGCATCGACGGCGCATCAACATGCCTGTCATCTAAGATCATCCCATGCCGCCAGTCATCTCCATTTCGAACTTGACCAAGACCTACGCTTCCGGGTACCAGGCGCTGAAGGGTATCGACCTCGAGATCCGCAAGGGTGAAATCTTTGCTCTGTTGGGTCCCAACGGCGCCGGCAAAACCACCTTGATCAGCATCGTCTGCGGTATCGTCACCCCGACAGCGGGCATCGTGATCGTAGACGGCCACGACATCGTCCGCGAATACCGCTCGGCGCGCTCCAAGATCGGTCTGGTGCCGCAAGAACTGACCACCGACGCATTCGAATCGGTGTGGGCGACGGTGAGCTTCAGCCGGGGGCTCTTCGGTCATGCGCCGAAGGCGGCTCACATCGAAAAGGTGCTGCGCGACTTGTCTTTATGGGAAAAACGCAAAAACAAAATCATGACGTTATCGGGCGGCATGAAGCGGCGCGTGATGATCGCCAAGGCGCTGTCGCACGAGCCGGAGATTCTTTTTCTCGATGAGCCGACCGCAGGCGTGGACGTTGAGTTGCGCCGCGACATGTGGGCGTTGGTGCGAACTCTACGGGAAAGCGGCGTGACCATCATCCTGACCACCCACTATATCGATGAGGCCGAGGAGATGGCCGATCGCATCGGGGTGATCAACAAAGGCCGACTGATCGTGGTCGAAGAGAAAGTCGAGCTGATGAAAAAACTCGGCAAGAAGCAGCTGACCCTGAGCCTCCTTGAGCCGTTGCCATCGCTCCCGCTAGGATTAAGCGAATGGCCGGTGGCGCTGAAGGACGGCGGGCGCGAGCTGGAATACACTTTCCATGGCAATGAAGAAAGCACTGGAATCCCGATTTTGCTAAAGCGGCTCGGCGATCTCGGCATCGGCTTCAAGGATTTGAACACGCGGCAGAGCTCGCTCGAGGACATCTTCGTCAGCTTGGTGAGCGATCGCAAATGAGCACGGCAACGAAACCATCGAGATTCAACCGGCATGGCGTCTGGGCAATTTATAAGTTCGAAATGGCCCGCGCCCTGCGCACGCTGCTGCAAAGCGTCGTAACGCCGGTTATGACCACCTCGCTTTATTTCGTCGTCTTCGGCGCCGCTATCGGCTCGCGCATGACCGAAGTAAACGGTATCGCCTACGGCTCCTTCATCGTGCCGGGATTGATGATGCTGTCGCTGTTGACCCAGAGCATCTCCAACGCTTCGTTCGGCATCTATTTCCCGAAGTTTACCGGCACAGTTTATGAACTCTTGTCCGCCCCGGTATCCTCTATGGAGATCGTCCTCGCCTACGTGGGCGCCGCGGCGAGCAAATCCATTGTT
>JAICEJ010000320.1 GCA_025924215.1 Candidatus Binatia bacterium | reverse complement strand
GGAGCTGTTTTCGATCCGGGTAAACATGAAGCGATGGCACATGTTGAAAGCAGTGAGTATCAGCCTAATACCATCATAAATGAGCATCATCGAGGTTATCTGTTTCGCGACCGACTGCTACGTCCCGCACTCGTGACGGTTTCTAAAGCCCCGCAAGCTAAAGACGGGAAAAATGGCCACAGTGAGGTTGAAAAGGGTCCGACGGATGATTAAATCACCCTTTATTAATGTATAAGACTTCATTTAGGAGCAATTGAAATGGCAAAAGTTATTGGAATTGACTTAGGCACAACCAACTCCTGCGTCGCAATCTTGGAGGGTGGAGATCCTAACGTCTTGGCAAATTCAGAGGGAAGCCGGACTACCCCATCGGTCGTCGCATTTACCGACAGCGGAGAGCGGCTGGCAGGACAGATTGCGAGAAGACAAGCGATTACGAATCCCGAAAACACGATTTTCGCCGTCAAACGACTAATCGGCAGGCGTTTCGATGACCCAATGGTTCAAAGAGCAACGAAAGTTCTGCCTTATAAAGTTGTCCGTAATGACAACGGAGACGCCTGGGTAGAGATTCGTGGCAAACAGTATAGCCCCGCTGAGATTTCCGCTTTTATCCTGCAAAAGATGAAGCAAACTGCAGAAGACTATCTTGGGGAAAAGGTCACCGAAGCGGTTATTACCGTTCCAGCCTACTTCAATGACAGCCAGAGACAGGCAACCAAAGACGCCGGGCGTATCGCCGGTTTAAATGTTCTTCGGATCATAAATGAACCGACCGCAGCATCGCTTGCGTATGGCCTTGACAAGAAAAAAGACGAGAAAATTGCCGTCTTCGATCTTGGGGGTGGCACTTTCGATGTTTCGGTGTTGGAGTTAGGCGATGGGGTTTTTGAAGTCAAAGCTACCAACGGCGATACCTTTCTGGGCGGCGAAGATTTCGACCAAAGAATTATCGATTATTTAGCTGATGAGTTTAAGAAGGATCAAGGAATCGATTTAAGGAAGGATCGGATGGCCCTGCAACGCCTTAAAGAAGCAGGTGAAAAGGCCAAATGCGAGTTATCTTCTTCAATGGAGACCGACATCAATCTGCCGTTTATCACAGCAGATCAGCAAGGTCCGAAGCATCTCAATATGAAGCTGACACGGTCCAAGCTCGAAGCACTTTGCGGCGATCTGCTTGATCGACTGGAAGCCCCCTGTCGGCAGGCGCTGAAAGACGCCGGCCTGAGCGCCAGCGATATCCATGAAGTAATCTTAGTAGGTGGAATGACGCGAATGCCTGCAGTGCAAGAGCGAGTCAAAAAGATTTTTGGCAAAGAGCCGAATAAGGGCGTTAACCCGGATGAGGTCGTTGCCGTAGGTGCCGCTATTCAAGGGGCGGTATTGACCGGCGATGTTAAGGACGTCTTGCTGCTAGATGTCACGCCCCTTTCACTCGGAATCGAAACACTCGGCGGCGTTTTCACAAAACTGATCGAGCGAAACACTACTATCCCAACTAAAAAGAGCCAGGTATTTTCCACCGCGCAGGACAATCAGACCGCGGTCTCTATCAGAGTTTTTCAAGGCGAGCGTGAGATGGCCGCGGACAACAAGCTCCTGGGACAGTTCGATCTTGTCGGCATTCCGATGGCGCCTCGCGGGGTTCCTCAAGTTGAAGTAACTTTTGATATCGACGCCAATGGTATCGTTCATGTCGCAGCGAAAGATTTAGGAACGGGAAAGGAACAATCGATCAAGATCACCGCTTCAAGCGGCCTCAACGAAGAAGAAATCAAGCGCATGGTTTCCGACGCTGAAGCACACGCGTCAGAGGATAAGAAGCGCAAAGAAACTGTCGAGGCGCGCAATCAACTTGATACGCTGATCTACTCTACTGAAAAGTCGCTCAAAGAGCACGGCGGTGATCTCGAGCCAGGAGTGAAGGAAAATATCGAGTCCGCGCTAACGCAAGCCAAAGCAGCTTTAGACAGTCAGGATGCCCAAGCAATGAGGACTGCGGCCGATCAGTTGAGCCAATCGTCTCATAAATTGGCGGAATCGATGTACGCCAAAGCTTCGCAGCAGCAAAAAACTCAGGACAGCGGTGAAACGGAAGGACAAAGCACCGAGGACGGTAAGAAAAAGAAAGAAGATGTGGTCGACGCGGACTTCACCGAGGTTAAAGAATAATTTATAACCTGGTCTAGTGGTTATCAACAAATCGTCGAAAAAGCCCCTGCTCCGATCACTGGCGACGGAGAGGGGCTTTCCTTCGTGTACAAAATGTTAGCAAAACGAGGCGTCGCTTGAACGGCAAAAAAGATTACTATGAGCTGCTGGGGATCGGCCGGAATGCCAGCGAGGACGAGATTAAAAAAGCCTACCGAAAACTTGCGCTCAAGTATCATCCCGATCGCAACCCCGGAGACAAACAGGCGGAAGAAACGTTTAAGCTGATTTCCGAGGCTTATCAGGTACTTTCCGACTCCCATAAACGAGCACAATACGATCAGTACGGTCATGCGGCTTTCGGCGATAACGGTCCGTTTGCTGGCGGATTCGACTTCAATTCTGGATTTGAAGACATTTTTGGCGATATCTTTGGCGAGTTTTTCGGCGGTGCCGGCGGACGCCGCCGCAGCCAGACGCGCGGAGAAGACCTGCGTTATAATTTAAGTTTAAGCTTTGAAGAAGCGGTCGCCGGCGTCGAAAAAAAGATTAAGATTCCACGCCATGGACCGTGCGAAACCTGTCGTGGTACCGGTGCCAAACCTGGCACGTCGCCCCAGACTTGTCCGACATGTCATGGCCGCGGACAAGTTAGTTTTCAACAAGGGTTCTTCAGCGTCTCACGCAGCTGCAATCAATGTCATGGACAAGGAACTATCATCGCTGATCCATGCGCAACCTGCAGTGGAGGCGGGCGCACGCGCAAAATGCATACCCTCAGCGTGAAAATTCCTGCCGGTGTCGACAACGGTTCGCGGCTCAAGCTCCGCGGGGAAGGGGAAAGCGCCTCCAGCGGCGGAGCGCCGGGAGATCTGTACGTTGTAATTCAGGTAGAAACTCATCCCATCTTCAGGCGGGAGAACCTTGATATACTTTGTGATATCCCGATAACTTTTGTGCAGGCGACACTAGGCGCCGAGATTGATGTCCCTACTTTGGACGGCAAGGTCAAAATGAAGGTTCCAGCGGGGACACAGTCAGGCAGGCTCTTCCGAATCAAAGGCAAGGGAGTAAAGGACGTGCACGGTTATCAGCAAGGCGATCAACACGTCCGTGTATTGGTTGAGACGCCAACCCATCTGACGACACGGCAAAAGGAACTTCTTAAGGAGTTTGCGTCCTTAGGCGGAGAAGACGTTAATCCGATAGCAAAAGGTTTTTTCGACAAAGTGAAACAATTGTTCGACTAGCCGGATTCCAGAGTAAACTCTTAGTGGCCCTTGCAGCTGGTCCAGGGGAAAGTAAAATTGTAGTTGACGTCGATTCCCACTCTGACTAAGTTGAGCAAGGAATAAACACTTGATGAGTGACGCTGAATGGAAAGTTGAAGATTCGGAGAACAAGGGATCACAAGTAGAAATACCTGAAGTTCTCCCGCTGCTACCGATTCGCGATATCGTCATCTATCCCTACATGATGCTGCCGCTCTTCGTCGGTCGAGACGTATCGATTCGCGCCGTCGAGGAGTCTCTTTCGCGCGACCGACTGATTTTTTTGGTCGCACAGAAGAATTCTTCCGAAGAAAGCCCCACTCCATCGGAGATACACAAGGTGGGCACCATCGCCTCAATCATGCGAATGTTGAAGCTGGCCGATGGACGAGTCAAGATTTTGGTTCAGGGTTTGTCGAAGGGAGAAGTGGATATCTTCACCCGGGAACGTCCGTATTTTGAGGTAAAAATCCGCAAGGTCATCGAACCTACTCTGCAGGAAGTTCCCATTGAAGTTGAAGCTTTGATGCGCACAGCCAAAGAGAAAATCGAGCAAATCCTCAATTTAAAGAACCTTCCTCCCGAGATTGTGATGGTGACCGACAACATCAGTGATCCCGGCGTATTGGCCGACCTGGTCGCCTCTAATCTTCGTTTGAAGATTGAGGAGAGTCAAACGATCCTCGAAATTTTCGATCCCATTGAACGACTTAAAAAGGTTAATGACCTTTTAAGTCGCGAGTTGGAGCTATCGACCATGCAGGCGCGCATTCAGAACCAAGCCAAAGAAGAGATGAGCAAGACCCAGCGCGACTATTTTTTGCGCGAGCAACTGAAACAAATACAGCAGGAACTTGGTGAAGGCGACGAACGCGCCGAGGAGATGAATGAGGTCCGAAAACAAATCGAGAAAGCTAAGATGCCGCCCGAAGTTAAAAGGGAGGCCGATAAGCAACTGCGAAGATTAGAGCAGATGCACCCGGAATCGTCCGAGGCTTCTCTGGTTCGAACCTATTTGGACTGGCTGGTTGATCTCCCGTGGAGCAAAAAAACCAAAGACAATCTAAATATTAAGAAAGCTAAGCAGGTTCTCGATGAAGATCACTATAATCTGGAAAAAATTAAGGAGCGCATCCTCGAGTACCTCGCCGTCAACAAACTTCGCAAGAAATTAAAAGGACCCATCCTCTGCTTTGTCGGACCCCCTGGTGTCGGAAAAACGTCTCTGGGCCGTTCCATCGCACGGGCTCTTGGCCGTCATTTTGTGCGGGTTTCATTGGGCGGCGTACGCGATGAGGCGGAGATCCGTGGCCATCGACGAACCTATGTGGGAGCATTACCGGGACGCGTTATCCAAGGAATCAAGCAGGCCGGCTCCAACAATCCGGTTTTTATGTTGGACGAAATCGATAAGGTTGGCGCTGATTTCCGTGGCGATCCTTCGGCCGCTCTACTTGAGGTACTCGATCCCGAGCAGAACCACGCCTTCAGTGACCATTACTTGAATCTGCCGTTCGATCTTTCAAATACGCTTTTTATTTGCACTGCTAATCTGCTGGATCCCGTTCCGGCGGCTCTAGCCGATCGGATGGAAGTGATCCAACTCTCCGGTTATACCAACGAAGAAAAACTCGAGATTGCCCGCAAATATCTAATCCCTAGACAATTCGAAGATAATGGACTTTCAGCGAAGACGATCGAAATTTCTGACGATGCCATGTTGCGCATCATCGGCGAATACACCAAAGAAGCCGGTCTGAGAAATCTCGAAAGAGAGATCGCTTCAATCTGCCGTAAAGTTGCCCGCAAAGTGGCCGAAGGAAAAACCGAATTGACCCGAATCACGCGTGCCAATGTTCATTCCTTCTTAGGAGCTCCCAAGTTCTTGCCGGAAGCTGAGCAGGAGCACCATGAGATTGGGGTTGCAACTGGCCTGGCTTGGACCAGCGCAGGCGGCGAAATTTTGTACGTCGAAGCTTCGCTGTCGAAAGGACGGGGCAACTTAACTCTGACGGGGCAATTGGGCGACGTTATGAAGGAGTCAGCTCAAGCGGCGGTGAGTTACGCTCGAGCGCATGCTAAAAAGTTGGACATTGAAGAGGACTTTTATCAGAAGCTCGATATTCATATCCATGTTCCCGCAGGAGCTATTCCGAAAGATGGACCGTCAGCGGGCATCACCATGGCAACTGCCCTCATCTCTGCACTCACCAAACGCGCTGTAAGTAGAGATGTCGCTATGACTGGAGAAATCACATTGCGAGGTAGAGTACTACCCATCGGAGGACTTAAGGAAAAATCGCTAGCCGCTTTTCGAGCTGGGATAAAAACGATTATTATTCCCGAGAGAAATGAAAAGGACTTGGATGAAATTCCCAAGGTTCTACGCCGCAAGCTTCAGTGGGTGCTTGCAGAAAGCATGTCTGACGTCTTGAAGAGCGCTTTGCTTGATAAACCTACCGCAAAGAAGCCGGCAAAGGGCGTACGCGAGAGAGTGCGGGCTCGC
>JAICEJ010000319.1 GCA_025924215.1 Candidatus Binatia bacterium | reverse complement strand
CAGTTGATAACCAAACGCGCAATGAAATCAGGTTTGACATTAACCGTATTGATGAGATTTTACGGTTCAATATATTTACGCCTGAGAACCTTCGTCATCCGCTACTCCTCTCAGCCTTAACAGAAATCCTGATCAGGCTTCGCGATCTTCTATGGAAGTCCAAAGAATTCTCTAAGCCGGTCTCATTTCAAGATGACGTAATTATCAGAGGCGAAGTCACTGATGTGACGAGTTTAGTCGTTTTCGTGAGAAATGCCGTTTGTCATATCGGGTCGACTAACCATGATCACGATCAAATGGAGGCACGCGTGAGTTTTAACCTGATCTTTGGAAAAGGATGTTTGCTTCGCTCTGGGTCGGTGAGCATTGAGTCAGCTTACCAAGACGACGTTGCGTTCTTTTTTGGGGCCCAACGTTTGTATCTATACCGTCATATTATTCGTGCTTTTGAAGAGGCTCGGGACAATTTGCTGCCGTATTTGCAAACCCGTTCTGCATAAAGTTTGATCACTTTTCACGCAAATTCCTTATGACTTGGTCTTTTTTCCTGCGCTGGTTTGATTTTCTACCATCCGTTCAAAGATCATCGGAGACCCTCACCCTTGCCCTCTACCGAAGCGAGCGAGGGTTTTCTCTTGACCCGGCTACATTCTGGCATCCGAGACTTTTGAACCGACCGCAGCGATCGAACGCCTTAAACTATTTGAACGCGAGCGAAGCGAGTGGTGGAGACGTTTTCGAAAGGCATATGATGAAAGGACGTGTCGAACAGTCCGTATGTCGGAAAAGCCGTGTTTGTGCCGCCGGCCCTTCCCAACACAATCACGTTAGCACGAACACGTTCCGCACGCGTCTTTATCAGGCACGGCAACGCTTTTTCACCGGCGCTCCTCCAACCACATCAACTTGGCCGGATTATCTTTCAACATCACCTTAACTTCGTCCGGCTTGATACCGAACCCGAGCAGCGCGCGGATGAAGACGCGCATACCGTCCACCGCATCCATATGCAGCACCTGGCCGAAGTCGCTGCCGATGATGCAGCGGTCGGGGCCGATTTCTTTGATTGTGCGGATGGTTTCCATGGGGTCGGCAACGGGTTGATAGAGACTTGGAATCATCGGTTGGCAGTAGGTGCCGACATAGACGCCGAGATCGCGCAGCTGTTTCATTTCATCCAGTAGCAGCTTGTTCAACTCTAACAATGGATGATCCAGGGTCGCCCTGACGCCGATGTCTTTAGACAGTCTCGCCAACGGCAGCAATTCTTGGAAGTCGGTGTGGCCGAAGCCGATGCCGACCTTCTTTTCCGCCGCCATCTCCATGATCTCTTTCACTTCGGGCAACACTTTGCCGTCTTCGGCCACCAGTCGCACGCCTTCCTTTTCCGGATGGCCAGCGCCGCGCCAGAAGCCATACGACGTGAAGGTCGGGAACCAGATCATCTTGAAATTAGGATACTGCAATCCGACCCGGACATACTCGGGGCGCATGCCGAAGCACATGCCGACACCCCCATAAACTTCAACTCGATGGGTAAGTTCGCCCCGGGTGATCATGTCATCGATGTAACGCTGCGTCAGATAGGCCGATGTTGCGCTAATGTTCCAGTGATCTTTGAAAGCGATGGCGCGCATGCCGCATTTGGAAGCCTCGATGGCAATCTGAATCATATCCTGCGAGCGGTGCACGAAGTCCGGAAAAGCATGGATATGACAGTCAATGGCTCCCTGCAGCAATTCGTTCTCTATGCCCGGATAGATCTTAGCATCTCCGGGTTGTCCTTGAGCATTTGATAAAAGTAGTCCTTGGCATTGAGCTGGCGCACCCGCTCGACACTTAAAGTGCGGCCGACCATGAGTTGTTCCGCGGCCGCGGCGTCTGCAGCAAAGTCACACATCATCTCCTCCTTCTAATGACTGTTTCAGATTGTGGTACTGAGTTGTTCTCTGCGGCGTTCGTGTTCTTGCGCACTCGTGTTCGTCATCCGATCGACCAGTTCCAAAATCACTTGCACGTGGTCACGACTGTCCCCACGCTTCCAGGAATCTTCTTGCGTCTTCCACCGGCTCGGTTACCGGCACGTAAGGGATCACCATACGCGTCACTCCGGCTTCCTGGAACTCCTTCATCTTTTCCTTGATCTCTTTCACGTCGCTGGCCGGGACTACCGGCAACTTGTCCATGTAGTCGTCGGTCAACGCGCCCATGGCCGCTTTGAAGCCGCCTTTCTGAAAAGCTTCGTGGATCGCGTTCACTTCTTTCTCGAATCCCATGCCACGCAACATATCACTGTAGTGATCGGCGATATTGTAAAACGTCAGCACCTGGCGCAGCTTGTTGCGCGCCGCCTGTTTGTCGGGATTAAGCGAAACCCGTGACTTGGCGATGATCTCGATCTTACTTGGATCTCGGCCCGCTTCTGCAGCGCCCTCGCGCACCCGGGCGGCAATCTCTTTGACTTTTGCCGGAGTCGCCATGTTGATGAAAACACCGTCAGATACTTTTCCAACCAGTTTGGTCATCTGCGGCCCAAGGCCGGCCAAGTAAACCGGCACATTGGGATGGCCAGGCTTCCAGGAAAGCTGAAATCGTTTCCCGGTGTGATAAATCTCGCCTTCATATTCGACCCGCTCGCCGGCGGCAACTTTGCGGACGATGTCGATGTATTCGCGCGCGCGCTTGAGCGGCCGGTCAAAAACCCCGCCATGCCACCCGGCAATGCTCTTATTGGCAACGCCTAGTCCGAGCAGCAATCTGCCGCCGGATAGGTCTTGCAAAGTTGCCGCTTGGATTCCTAAAGTGACCGGGCTGCGGCCGTAGATATGGTAAATTGCCGTGCCTAATTTGATCGTCTTGGTGCGGCTGGCCACCGCTGAAAGCATCACCAAGGGATCGGTGCTGTTCGATTCGCCTTTCCAGAAGGCGCCGAAGCCAACCTGCTCAGCCAAAACGACCAAGCCAGGCACTTCGGCGGCGGGATAGTGCGCCGCTGAATTTATTTCCACGTCGTAAATCATTTTTGCACCCCTCAAGCTCGTGAACCTAAACCAAAAGCACGAGGTACAGTAGCCAGACGCATTCGCTCAAGTCAATCATCGCGGCCGCTAGTCCGGATTATTGGCGAGTCCAGAAGAAGGACGAGACTGCGTCGATGTGAGGCGCGGGCTGCCAGCGAATGGGATACAAAAGCGTTCAACCCGTCAACCCGTTCAACCCCCTCCTTGATACTCTCCCGCATCGCAGGGCTGGAAACAGATGGGCGCTGGAACGATTGAAATATTTGTACGAATTGAACCATATGCAATCACTGGCCCACTGTCTTCACTCTGGAGAACTCGCATCTTGATCGCCGCTGAGTGAATCCGGTTACGGTTGTGACGTTCTCGCCTTGCGCGCAAGAGCATCCAATTCTTTTTTCAAATGGTGAGTACTGTCGATGAAACGATCCATCGTCGTCGCCGGCAGCCACGCCGGCGCGATGGGTTTGAGAATGGCCGAGTATTCCATGACCGTGGAAAAGGAGCTTCGATTGTCATAATCGGCCATCACGCCAAGCCCGATAACAGCGATGCTAACAGCCAGACCCGCCCATAACCGCGAACGGAGCCACATCGACGAAGCCAAACCAAGATGACCATAAACCAAGGCTCCGAGAATCAAACCGGAACCGACGATGGCGGTCACCCATAGTGCCTGGCTTGTCGGAACGATAAACTCGATCCATTCCGCCGCGGTGCTGACCATCAGCGATACGATGATGGCCGCACAAGCCAGGACAAAATGTTGTCCGTAATGAAAGCGGTTTAAGACGATCCTGCTGACCAGTGCCCACAAGCCTGCCCAGACCAGCACCATGGAAAAAGTCATCAAGGCTTCGCTCAAGCTGCGCGCAATATTAAGCCGTTCGTAGCTGCCGAAAAAAGAATTCACCAGAATAACTCCCAGGAGAACAAAACCGCTTGCCAGAGCGACCGCGGGCGAAGTAAACCATCTCATCATCCGTGCGCGATCGACTTCGGTGGGCGCTACCGCATGGGCCGTCTCGCAGTAGCGCAAATGGGTATGGCCAATTTGAAATTCCGTGCCCGAGGCGAGAAGCAAGCTTGGCACCGGCTGGCCGCCGGCAATCTCACGCAATCCGTTGACGGTGCCGACATCGCGCGCCTGAAGACGGCCGTTTTCGTCGTAACCGATCGTTAGATGCTCCGGACAAACAAATGGATCATCGAGAATGACGTGATTGGTATAGGCACGGCCCAGTGTCAGCGGCAGGGATTGAACCGGGAAGCGCTGGGAAACCCTTCCCTTTGGATCAAGCACTTCAAGGTAACCTAGCGTCGCCATCTGATGTTTTCCATGTAACGGCGAGTCAGTGTTTGGACATTTTCAAAGCTCACACCCGATAGACTCAGTGTGCTCACCAGGCCGACGTTGCGCGAGCCGATAGTCGCTGCCCTGAATACCGCATCGTACAATCCAGGTAACTTGACGTACTGACGCACGCACAACACAGCTCTGATTTTGCCGGATTGCACGCGCACATTTCTGGTTTCACAGCGAAATGGCGTCACCTCTTCTTCGTTGCCGGCTGTCGCGACACTGGCGGCTTGAAATTGAGCCGAATAGAGGGCGAAAAAGCGCAGTGGATCGAGTTCCTCGGTAGAAAATAAATGATGCGAGAACCGGATTATCCCGGAAGACTGCTGGCTTGAAACGAACATATAGTCGTCAGTCGAGCAGTCGTGAGTGACGGCGACATAGGGAAGTTCTTTGCGGTGCAGCGCATCGGCCCAGCAGCGAAAGAATGGCGCCGGCCGGGTCGGTAACTGATAGGGACCGAGCGCCACAGTCGGCTTTGAGCTGGCGAACATACCCGAGAGATAAGCCGCTTGATAAGCATCGATCTGCCGTCCCACTTCGGAGAGAAAACTCGCCGCCGGTCGAATCTCTGACTGAGCAGTTCTTTCCAGCAATGCAATGGCTCGCTCGACCGGAACCAGAAAGCTAATTTGCTCTCCTTCAGTGGCCACATTGACGCCGATGACCTTGCCGTCTTGCAGCAAGGTCGGGCCGCCACTCATGCCGGGATTGAGCGAGCCGGTGAAATGAACTTTCGGATACAACGTGTGCTGCAGCAGTCCGTTATAAGTTCCTTCTACGATGGTCAGCCCTAAATCGCGCGGATGACCGAGAGAGTAGAGCCGCGCGCCCTGCTGAACCTGAGTGGTTTCGAGCTTGAGAAATCCTTTGGCCGGCGGCCCGCCGCGCAGGACAGCAAGGTCATAAACAACGTCGACCCCCACCACCGACACGGGACCCGTTTGGCCCTTGGCATTGGTAACTTCAATCCTGTAACGCTCGGGCGCGTGAATCAGCTTGGAAATGACATGATAATTGGTGACAATGTCACCGCGTGGCGTCGCGTAGAATCCGGTACCGATCGAAGCTTTCGCCGCCGAACCGATCTCGACCACCTCGATCCTAACAACATGTTCCGAATATTGACGGAAGATGTCGGGCGTCGAGGGCGCAGTCGTTTGAGCGGACGCGGAGTTCCCGCTCGACAGCGACAATAAAAAAGCCAGCGACAAAACACACCAGAAGATCAGGGCACTGTTTCTTTTCATCATGAGTTTAATTGGGTGTTTTTTCGGTCGCGCGCCAAGCAAAAGATGCTAACGCCGGCCGCAATCGCCAGTTCGGATACAAAGCCATTAACATTTTCTCCGCAATGACGGAAAAGATCGAACCTGCCTACCAAGACGAGACCAGGCCGCCTAAACAGAATGATTGATGACTATGAAGTCTCTTGTGCCGAAAGCCGCATTGAATTTATTTTTCGATCTCCCTTTAGTCCTTGGCCATGTACGTCAGGGCGCCTGATCTGCAACTCCTACCACTTGTTGGGCGCGCAACTCTTCGATCGCCTG
>JAICEJ010000318.1 GCA_025924215.1 Candidatus Binatia bacterium | reverse complement strand
TTTTCTTGTTGTTTTACTTGTCGCAGGTCTGATCGCGGGTGGATACTTTCTCATTCCGCGCTTTGAATGGAAATCCCCGCAGATCAAGCTCACTCCTGATGCGGAAACCCTTGGGCTTGGCGAACTGGAAATTGATATCAGCGAGCAAGGCACCGGTTTAAAATCTGTCAACGCTTCTCTCACTGCCGGCGGCAAAGAGCATTCTCTGGCTGCGGAAGAATACGATCAGCCGTTGATGCAGAAAAAGATTACTATAGCGCTCTCCTCGAAGCTAACCGGCCTCAAGGAAGGGCCGGCGATTTTGCGCGTTAGCGCCCGTGATCGGTCGTTATGGAGTTTCTTTCGGGGCAACGAAACTGTGCTGCAAAAAAACCTGACGATTGATATCACGCCGCCGACCATCGAGTTGATTGCCGATGACGCCTATGTCAACTTTGGGGGCACCGGACTGGTGGCTTATAAACCTTCTTCAGACACGGTCAGCAGCGGCGTAAAGATTGGTCATCATTTTTTTCCCGGCTACAAGGGGCAAACAAAAGATCCCAGTGTCTATTTGGCTTTCTTCGCTCACCCTTACGACACACCGGAGACCGAGAAAGCAACTCTTATGGCCACCGACAAGGCCGGCAATGCCCGACAGATGGCGCTTGCCTATACACTCAAGGGCGTTAAGTACAAGAAGAGCACGATTCCGGTTTCAGAGGAGTTCATTAACGGTAAAGTCGCGCCGTTGATCCATGATGTGGGCGCCCGGCAAGGCAGCGCCAAGGAACTGTTTGTCAAGGTGAACCGCGACATTCGTAAAGAGAACGAGGAAAAGATCAAAGCGATCACCCAAAAAACCGCAGGCTCGATGCTCTGGAGCGGCCCATTTAACCAGCTAACCAATTCCAAGGTCGAAGCGAACTTTGCCGACGCCAGGACGTATGTTTATAAGAACGAGACCATCGACCACGCCTATCACTTGGGCTTTGATCTGTCGGTCACCAAGAGATATCCGGTGGAAGCGGCCAACAGCGGTGTTGTCGGTTTCATCGGTGATTTAGGAATTTACGGAAATACCGTGATTCTCGATCACGGCTTAGGGCTCGCGACACTTTATTCACACCTGAGCTCGATCGACGTCAAACCGGGTGAGCAAATCAAAAAGGCACAAATTCTCGGCAAAACCGGTGAAACCGGCTTGGCAGTCGGCGATCACCTGCATTATGGGGTCTATTTAAACGGCATCGCCGTGCTGCCGTTGGAGTGGTGGGACGAGAAATGGTTACGTGACAACGTTTATCCCAAGCTCCAATCTCCCACTGCCGAGAGCGATGTTGTAGCAAAAGCCGAAGCCAAGCCTGCCGCAAAAAAAGCCAGCCGCCGCCGGCGCTAGCTATTCCCCTTATCGGGTCCAACCAAGCGCTGTGTCGATCAAGCTCAGGCGCCCGCGTTCAGAATCGACATCGGACAAACTGGCGCAGTTTGTCACAACCCTGAGCGCAAGAGAGCTTCCTAAAGCAATCAAAGAAGCGGCCAAAGAACATCTGCTCGATGGCTTTGCGACAATGCTTGCCGGCGCGGCGGAAGACGCGAGCCAGCGCATCGACGGTTATTTGGGAAGCTTCCTCTCCAGACCGGAAGCAACTGTCATCGGATCGCCCATGAAGGTTAATGCGCAGTATGCCGCGCTCGCCAACGGCATTCGTGGACACGTGCTCGACTACGATGACGCCCAGTTGGCCACCTTGCGTTCGCGGCCCTATGGTCAACTGACGCATCCAACCACACCGGTTCTAGCTGCTGCTCTTGCCTTGGCGGAAAAAATCAACGCCACGGGTTTAGAATTGTTGACCGCCTATATTGTCGGCGTTGAAGTGGCGTGCCGGCTTGCCGATGCAATTCATCCCGATCACTATCTTAAAGGCTTTCATCCCACCGGGACAATCGGCGCCTTCGGCGCAACCGCCGCATGCGCACACCTGCTTAAATTAGATTCTATCCGGACGCGCTGGGCTCTGGGTATCGCCGGAAGCCTGGCCTCCGGACTGCGAGCTCATCGTGGGACGATGACCAAATCGTTGAATGCCGGGCATGCAGCCGAGAATGGTGTTGTTGCCGCTACCTTGGCTAAAACCGGCTTTAGCGCTTCTACGGATATATTTGACGACCCGATGGGTTACTTCGCTGCGGCGTGCCATGGCATGGTGGAACGTAAACTGATCAAATTCGGCTCGCCGCATTTTTTTGTTAACCCCGGGATCGCCATTAAAATCTATCCCTGCGCCGGTGTACTACATCCGGCGCTCGACGCAATCATCGATCTAGTCAAGGAACACGATTTGCAATCGGCCGATGTCCAAAGAATTCGTGTCAGCCTCGGTCCTGATGCGGCTTTGCCCTTAGTCTATGCTCGCCCGAGAACTGCTCTTGAGGGAAAGTTCAGTCTATCCTTCTCTGCCGCTGTGGCTCTGGTCTATCGCAGAGCCGGTCTCGAGCAATATAAGGATGCGACTCTTCTGGATCAAAATATTACCGCCGTGATGAAGCGAGTCGAGCTCGTGCAAAAGCCGAGGCTCCGGTCGGTGGGCAATCTCGGCTGCCAGGCTGAGATCGAGATTCAATTGAATAACCGGAAAATTTACCGAAAGCGCGCCACCGTGGCCAAAGGCCATCCGAAGAAACCTCTGACACGAGAAGAAATTCAAGAGAAATTTCACCAGTGCACCGGCGAGCAAATACCAAAGCAACGGGCCAAAAAGTTTGTCGAGGATCTCTTCTCCATCGAAGAAGTTGATGCGCTGGCGCCATGGCTTAAATTGTTGCGGCCCGCGCGCCGTTGACTTTGATCCAGTGAACAGAGAAAGATGACAACAACCCTGGTTTGAAAGGATCAACTAGCATGCGCATCGTCGATCTCAGCATGACCGTCCAAGAGTGCGACTCAGCGCCGTTTGCTCCCGATGAAAACTATTTTAAGCTCAGACCGATTATCAAATGGGAAGACAAAGGCTTTGTTTCCAATGTCGTACAGATGACCGTTCACGTTGGCACCCACATCGACTCGCCGCATCACTTCTTTCGCGACAAGCCTTCTATCGAGCAACTTCCGCTCGAGCCGATGGTCGGCCAGGCGATCATACTGGATCTAACCGCAAAGGGCGTCGCGCGCGCAGTTATTACGCCCCAGGACTTAAGCCAAGCGGAGGAGAAGCTCAAGCAAGAAGGTATTGTGATCCCTCAGGGCGGGATGCTTTTTCTTAGGACCGACTGGCCTAAAGGCCACGATACGACAGACCCTCAATGGTGGAACGATTCACCGTATCTAAATAAGGAGGCAGCTCAATGGATTGTTGCGAGGAAGCCGGCGGTTGTCGGGTTTGATTTTGCGCAGGAAGAAAAGGGAACTGATTATCAGAGCGCTGACCAAATTCTCCAGAGCGCCATGCGCGTGCACCGGACCATTCTTCCCAAAGTGATTTTTCAAATCGAGAATCTGATCAATCTCGATCAGATCGGCCCCACCGCACAAGTTGTTGCTTTGCCGGTAAAGTGGAAAACCGAGTCGGCGCCGGCCCGGGTAATCGCGCTGCTGGACAACTAGGTCGGACGCATTGAGAAACTCTGCTTAAGCCACCAGTATGAGTTATAGCGTCAGGCTGCTCAAGAAATCTCGGAGGCAAGCTGGATCCTCGTCTTCGTGTCCCATGTTGGTCGAAGGGTGAGCCCTCGCAGCGAGCGGGCATAGGAACGTAAAGCTGCGCTGACTTGTAATGGACTTGGCAACAAGCTTCGTGTCCCTCTTAGCGTATACTCTAACACTTAGGTTCGCCGGCCTCCTCAAGGCACAGGCACATTGCCCGCGACCGGAGAGGCTCACTCCTCGGGCAATCTTCTGTGAGCAATTCGGGCTAGTTGATCGATGAGAGCAGTCCGTGTACATGAGCTTGGCGGCCCGGACGTGCTCCGCTACGAGGAAGTTCAGGCGCCAGAACCGAAAGCCGGCGAGGTTTTGGTCAGAGTCGCTGCCGCCGGCGTCAACTATCTCGACATCTATTATCGTTCAGGGTTTCACTGGGGCGGCCATCATGGCCGTGCGCTCCCCTATGTTCCCGGCGCTGAGGCGTCCGGCACTGTCGTCGACTTAGGCGCGAACGTTACCGAGGTCAAAATCGGTGATCGTGTCGCCTACGGCATATCCAATGGGTATGGCTCATATGCCGAGCTGCACGCGCTGCCTGCCTGGCATCTTTACAAAATTCCGCAGTCGATTGCATTTGAAGACGCGGCAGCGATTATGCTGCAAGGCATGACGGCTCATTATCTCACGCACAGCACCTATCGGGTTAAACCCGAGGATACTGTTCTCATCCACGCCGCCGCCGGCGGCACCGGGTTGTTGCTAGTGCAACTGGCAAAGATGCGTGGCGCCCGGGTCTTTGGGACGGTTTCGACCGATGCCAAAGCGCAGCTCGCCCAAGTCGCTGGCGCCGATCGGACGATAAACTATGCGGAACAGGATTTCGCCGCCGAAATTAGAAAATTAACCGACGGCAAAGGCGTTAATGTCGTCTATGATTCAGTTGGCCAGGCGACATTTGAAAAAAGCCTGGACTGCCTTGCCCCATTGGGCAGTCTGATCATTTTCGGTCAAGCCAGCGGCCCGGTGCCGCCGTTTGATACTTCGGTTCTAAACGCCAAGGGATCGCTGACGTTAGCCCGTCCGAGCCTGACACACAACGTCGCCAGCTATGCCGACGTGCTTTGGCGCGCCGGCGATCTGTTTAACTGGCTTGCGGAAGGAAAGCTTAAAGTTACGATTGGAGAAATCTACCGGCTCTCCCAAGCCGCGGATGCGCACCGGCAGTTGGAGTCACGAAAATCCACCGGCAAGATTCTCCTGGTCCCGTAGAAAATCATGTACGGCTGGCGCGCAAAGATTGGACGCATCTCCCCTTCTTCTGAAACCGTGGGCGCTGAAGAATGGCGCCGCTCCATGCCCGAAGGCGTCTGCCTCGTCGAAACGCGCACACTCCTTTATGATGTCACCGTGGACGGCCTCAACGAAGCCGCTAAGCAGGTTGAACGCGCAGCCTTGGAGTTGGCTTCCGCCGAAGTCGACGTGATCTTACAGGCCGGTACCGCCATCGCGTTCTTCCGCGGCTTTGGGCACGATCATGAATTAAGGCGCCGCATCCATGCTGTCACCGGCATCCAAGCGACCACATCGCTCACGGCCGTGGTCGAGGCGCTCCGGACACTAAAAATTCAGCGTCCAGCAATTGCAACCTCGTACCTGGCCGACATCGATGCACGACTCGCCGAAGTCTTGGAAAAGTCCGGCTTCGAAGTGGCGGCGATTCGCGGCATGGGCCTTAAGAAGAGTATCGACATGGGCAAAGTGACACCCGAGGAAACCTACCGCCTGGCGCGAGAGGTCGTTCGTTCAGCGCCGAAAGCCGATGGGATCCTGATTTCGTGCGGTAATCTCCGGAGCTTTGAAGCCATCGACCCGCTCGAAACTGATACGGGCTTGCCGGTGATAACCAGTAATCAAGCAGGCCTGTGGCAAGCGCTGCGAATGGCGGGAATAAAGGACCGTTTAACCTCTCTGGGCCAGCTTCTTAGGGAATACTGATCGAATGAGTAATCCAATGCGGTAATCGCATGGTGCATTGGACACGGCTACTCCATCACTCAATTGTTTTGACATCGAACAGTTGAACGTTTGAACTGTGGAACCGGCGCGTCGATTGCGCTTGTTGATAAAGCATTTTAGGCAAAAGCCGCTTTACGAGTGCTCGTCTTGAGCAAACCACTCTGTCGGCAACAATCTTCCCAAGCCCTTTTCTCGCGCAAGCTCGTACACTCTCGCCGCTGCGGCAGAGAACTGAAGCCCAAGTCCCAAATGATTGAGCATGCAAGTTACGTCGGAGTCTTTATCCCGGCCTT
>JAICEJ010000317.1 GCA_025924215.1 Candidatus Binatia bacterium | reverse complement strand
TCCGGTCAAGGATGTAACCATACTGCAGATCGGCGATGAGCACGCGCGCCTGGCAGCGGTAAAGGCGGGAAATATCGATGGAACCGTCATGAACGCGCCGTTCGGCGCCGAGGCGGAGAAATTGAAACTCAACGTGGTGGCGGATTCGGTGAAAATGGGCATTCCGTTCTTCAACACCGGTTTGCTAGGCAGCAAGAAGTTTTTCGACCAGAACGAGGCGAAAGTCCTCAACTTTCTGCGCGCCTACCTTGAATCAATAAAAGTTTTCAAAACGGAACGAGAATACGCCGTGAAATCGACCGCTCAGTTCACTCGAATCAACAATACCAAAGCGATTGAGGAAGGATACGACTACTTCAAAGAACAGCTTAACAATGTTCCGTACCCGTCCGCGGACGCGATGCACGCTGTCGTAACGCAGCTAGGCGAAACTAATCCCAAGGCGAGGAAAATCGACGGCAAGATCTATGTCAACGATCGATATCTCAAGCAACTCGAAGAGGAAGGCTTTGTAAAAAAACTTTGGGAGAGCAAGTAGGGTCACTTTTTGCCGACGACTCGTACGTATCAAAAGCTTTGCGGTTAAAGAGGCACAACATGAAAGCACACATGCTGACGATTGTCTTGTTTATTTTAATATTATTCCTGTCTCATTCAGCTCAGGGCGCGGAAGCCGACGCGCAACGGCAAATAATTGAGGGCGCCAAGAAGGAAGGCAAGTTAGTATTTTATACGTCCGTGGAAACTGAATTCGCGCGGGTATTGACCAGCGGCTTTGAAGCAAAGTATCCATTCGTTAAAACCGACATCTTCCGATCCAGCCACGATAGAATCTTTAGCCGCTTGAACGTCGAGCGCAAGGCTGGAACCTTTGCCGCGGATGTACTCAGCGTCGGCGAATTCGAAACTTACCATATGCAAAAGCGCGGACTACTGACCCCCTACAAGGCGCCCTCCGCCGCCGTCTACCCCGAAGGATTCAAGGATGCGGATGGTCACTGGACCGATTTCTACGACAATTTGATTGTCAGCGCTTACAACACCACGAGAGTAAAGCGCGAAGAGCTGCCGAAAAGTTACGAGGATCTGCTACATCCGCGCTGGCGCCGCCGCATGGTGCTCGATCGCAACGAGGATCGCTGGTTCGCCAACATGCTTCATCACATGGGAGAAAAAAAGGGCATGGAGTTCATGCAAGCGCTGGCGAGACAGGAAGTAGCTATCCGCTCGGGGCGTTCGCTGATTACCCAACTTATGGCTGCGGGAGAGTTCGACTTGCAGATCGTCGCCTACTGGTATCGTCCCTATCTTATGAAGAAACAAGGAGCGCCGGTAGACTGGTTTTCTCTCGACCCCGCGTTCGTTGCGCTGCATCCGATCAGCATCATCGAGCGCGCGCCGCACCTAAACGCAGCTAAGCTTTTTGTTGAGTATGTGCTTTCCGAAGACGGCCAGCGGTTGCTTGCACAAAGGGGGCGGGAGCCGGTGCGCCCCGGTATCAGGCCGGAAGGATATCCCAATCATTTGAAGGTTGTTCCGAGCCGGGTGGAGCTGGCGGAAAAGCTGGCGGATTATACGCGGCGCTACGAATCGCTCTTCGTTAAATAGCAACAAGCGCGCAAGGCGCGTGTTCAACGATTCAAAAGTTAAACCGCGCTTCGCGCTATTCAACGACAGAGGCCCGCCCGATTTGACATCGAACGGTTGAACGATTGAATAGCAAAGCGGTTGAACGGTTACTCGCCGGACCGTTTCGCCACGGGACCGCTTTTCACATGGCGTTCGGTTAGCTCGATGACGTAGCCGTCCGGGTCCTTGATAAAGGCATAGATATCCTTGCCGCCTGGCCGGTTCGGTCCCGGGCCGCTGATAAATTCCACCCCCGCTGCTTTGAGTTTGTCACTGAGCTTGTAACAATCCGATACGTAAAGCGCGATGTGACCCGTCCACTGCGCCAGAGGAGCTTTGCCTCGGCTCTCGCTCGATTCGATCAGCTCCAACGACGGGCCTTCATCCTCGCTGCCATAGCCTAAATAGCGTACCCGCTCGTTTCTATCGGGAACATCTCTGATGCGCTGGATATCCATGCCCAGAAGGCGGGTGTAGAAATCGACCGTGCGATCCATGTTACTCACGGGCAACATGGTATGGCGAATATTAAGTGTGATGCCGTCAATCGTGTTTTGTGGGAGCATGATATCTCCTCAGATCGTGTGGTGATATTCCCGGCGAATCTTTCAATCTGAAACTACGACAACGCTTTGATGAAGGCGCGTTTGAGGAAAACCCCGATCAAATGCCGTTTATAATCCGCGCCGCCTTCCAAATCGTCGACCGGATCCGCCGCCTGCGCCAAGGCCTCAGCGGCTTCCGCGAGCTGCCTTTCGACTTGCGCCTTCGGCCCCAGAAGAAGGCGATTGGCTTTCTCTGTTTGCGTCGGCACGGCGCTGACACTGCCGACCACCACGTTGGCTTGCTTAATGTTTTCGCCATCCATATCGAGCACCAGCGCTAAGCCCAGTGTCGGCCGTTCCTTGAGCTGGTACTTCAAATAAGCGGCGCGTTGGTTCGTGGTCAGGATCGGAATCTCGATTGCCTCCAGGAGTTCGTCGCTTGCCAGCGAAGTTTCGTATGAGCCGGTGATCAGTTTATCCATTGCCACCGTTCGCCGCTTCGATTTCGCCTGCAGATGAGCTTTGGCGCCGAGCGCCAATAGTAACGTCGCTGGATCCGAATGGGGTTCGGCAAAACAGAGATTTCCACCAAGCGTGCCGCTGGCGCGCACCCGGACATTGGCGACATTCTTTTCCATCTGGGCCAGCACCGGCACATGCTGTTGCACCAGAGGCGAGCGTTCAATGGCGCGATGAGTCGCCGTGCCGCCGATGAAGAGCGCGCCATCTTTAGATTCAATTTTGTTTAAACCCGGTATCGTTTTAACATCGACCAGGTGCTCATACCGTAGCAGGTCGTGTTTCATCGCGAGAAGCAGCTCGGTGCCACCGGCGTAGAGCCGGCCTTTTTCGCCGAACTCCGCGAGCATCTCGGAGGCTTCGGCGATACTCTTGGGTTGGTACATCGAAAAACGTCTTAAGGGCATCATAAATAAGTCTCGTGAAAGTAGTCGTTCAAAGGTTCAACCGTTCAACGTCCGACTCCGGTGTTCTTATTCGTTGAACTTTTGGACTGTTGAACTTTGTAACTGCTTTTCTCTTAGAGCGCGCCAGACTTTCTCCGGAGTGAGCGGGGCGTTGCGGATGCGAACGCCCGCGGCGCGCTCAAGGGCGTTGGCGATGTTGGCGGCCATGGAATTCAATGACGCTTCGCCTCCGCCTTTGGCGCCGTAAGGGCCCACGCCGTCCTGGTTCTGCACCAGATGAAGATCGACTTTCTTCGGCAAATCAGAAAAGCGCGGCAGGCGGTAATCCAAAATAGATCCGTTCATCAGCTGGGAACCCTCGTAGACCAGTTCTTCGAACAAACCAATTCCCATTCCCATGGTCGCAGCGCCGATATCCTGGCCTTCCGCCAAGGCCGGATTGATCGCTAACCCGACATCGCCGACCGTCGCCAGTTTCTCCATGGTAATTTTGCCGGTTTCCTCGTCAACCGAGATTTCGACACCGGTTGCGGCAGCTTCCCAGAATACCGGCAGAGCCGCGAACTTGCCGGATTTTCTAATGTAGGAACGGCCGATGACTTCACCGTCCGGAAGCGCGTAGAACTTGCTGATCACTTCCGACCAATTAAGCTGCGCTTCGCCGCAGCGCACGCCGCCGCGAACTACCTGGATGTCTTCGACTTTCACTTTCAGGACGTCGGCGGCCATCACCACCATCTGCTGGATCGCTTCGCGGCTGGCTTCTAAAACAGCGCTGCCCATCAATGTGGTCGTGCGGCTGGCGCCGGTGGATCGATCATAGGGAGTGATCGCCGTGTCCGATGAAACAACATTGACCTTGTCGAAATCGACACCCAGCTCTTCCGCGGCAATTTGTGGAATGACGGTGTGACTTCCCTGGCCGAGCTCGGTGCTGCCGGTCATGATCGTGACCGAACCATCGGCATGCACCCGCACCGCCGTCGAGGTGAGCGGGTAAGCGCCGGCATCGCTGCCGGAGCAGGCAATGCCCCGCCCATGCCCCTTGGGTAACGGATCTTTCCAGCCAATCGCGTTTGCCGCGGTGTCGAGATCTTCTTTCAACGTCCCATCGAAGGGGCGCATTCCGGGGAAAAATTCTTCACCTGGTTTCGCCGCATTCGCCAGGCGAAACTCGTAAGGATCTTTACCGATCTTGGCGGCGAGCTCGTCGATTTGCGATTCGCCGGGCAAGGTCACCTGCGCGCAGCCAAAACCCCGATACGAACTCGCCGGCACGGTATTGGTGTAAAGCGAGCAATTCTCGATCAAGACATTCGGAATCGCGTAAGGACCGACGCAGCGGTTGCTCGACTTTTCGACCACGAGAGGGCTGTTTTCCGCATAAGCCCCGGTGTTCATGTAAATTTTCGCCTGTCGTGCGATGATTTTGCCGTTGTCATCCACTGCCGTGCGCATCCAGGTATAGGCGTCATCGCTGCGCGTGGTAAGCATCGCTTCCTCGATTGTCAGCTGCAGCTTCACCGGTCGCTTGGCTTTCCATGAACAGGCCGCTACCAGCGGCTCGATTTTCGTATACGACTTGCTGCCGTAGCCGCCGCCGACAAACGGCACGATCAAACGCACTTTGCTGACCGGCAGATTGAACACAGTCTTAAGGTCGTGTCGCACCATGAACGGATGCTGCGCCGATGAATAAATATTGACCCCTTGATCGGTGACATCGGCAACGGCGACGTAGGCTTCCATCGCGTAGGCGTAGGTCATCGGAAAATAGTACTCTGCCTCGACGACAGCGGCAGCGCTCTTGAAAGCTTCGTCGACGTTGCCCCATCTCACTTCGTGTTTCTGGCAAATGTTGCTTCCCTTGCCTGCGGTTACTTCACCCTCGAAACCACGTAGGGCGCCGGCCTCGAACTGTCTTTCGTGCAGCAGCGGAGCATCTTTCGCCAATGCCTCCTGCGGCGTGAACACCGCGGGGAGCTCCTGATATTTCACATCGATGAACTCGAGCGCTTCGAAAGCGGTGCGCTCATCTACGGCGACCACAGCAGCTACGGGCTCGCCGGCATAACGGACTTTATCAATGGCCAGCAATGGATGATCCTTGACAGCATGGCCGTAATAAGGGTTCAGCCCCTCCAGATCATTGCCGGTGATGACGCAGAATACTCCCGGTTGCGCGGCAGCTCGTGATGTATCAATGGAAATGATCTTGGCATGCGCATAGGGGCTGCGCAGCACTTTGGCGTAGGCCATACCGATGAGCTTCAAGTCGGCCACATACTGGGCCTTGCCGGTGACTTTTACACGGCCGTCGCGCCGAGGTATTGAATGGTTGACGACATGAAAATCAGTTTTCTTCTCTGCGCTCACTTCTTGGACTCCCTGCTTATCGCCTGGATGGCACGTTCATGGGTGATTGATAGACCACGTAGAACTCGGTTTTTCTCTGCGCTCACTTCTTCGCATCCCTGCTCATCGCTTCGGCGGCACGTTCAATGAGTGACTGGTAGACCACGTAGAATCGGTTCTTCTCTGGTTACTTCTTGGACTCCTTGCTCATCGCCTGGGCAGCGCGTTCGATGGCGGCAACGATGGGCACGTAGCCGGTGCAGCGGCAGATATTTCCGTCCATATGATGAATGATTTCCTCGCGGCTCGGCGTCGGGTTGTCATCCAGCAGCGCTTTGGCTGACATAATCATGCCCGGCGTGCAAAAGCCGCATTGGAAGGCAAAATCGTCGATAACGGCCTGCTGACTTGGGTGGTGCGTGCCGTCGGGTTTTTCCAAGCCTTCAATCGTCATGACGTTCTTACCCTGTGCTTCGTATGCTA
>JAICEJ010000316.1 GCA_025924215.1 Candidatus Binatia bacterium | reverse complement strand
TCCCCTACGCCCACAGCGCCGTGCACGTGCGTGACGACAGGCACCGGACCAGTATACGGACCGGGCGTGCTGGTGAAGGTCGGACGTGTGTCGCGGCCTGTTATACCCCCGGGCGGGTTGGCCCAGTGCAGGGTCGGATCTACCGGCAGCAGGTGGCGCAGGAAGTTGCCGTCCGCGTCCTTTAGATCGTTGATCCACTTGACGCGCACCGGCGTGTTCCACTTGGCCTCGATAGTCAGGGATGGGGCATTATGCAGTAACAGCCCTCTTTTGCTGTCGGACAACACGGCGCCATAGCCCCAGACAGTCGTTGGATTCAGTGTATTGTCATAAATATCTTTAAGGGGCAGGATCTGCTGCTGGAACTGCTTCATCGAGATCTCGTAATAGTCGGCGTTCTTGCCTCCCTGCAGGACGATCCTTCCTGCCGTTGGCATCACGGGCGGGATCAGCAGCGGCGTCTGGAACTTCAGGATCACATTCGGGTCGAGTGTTCCGCCAGAGATTTGTGCGATCGCCTTGGGAACTCCGAACTTGTTGAAAGCGAACAGTGTGAGTGCCGTGCCTCCGGTGTATTTCAGGAACGCGCGTCGTGTAATCATGATCTCGACCTCCATTCCTCCAAATTGCGCGTGCCGTCGACTGCCATCGCCTAACGAGCAAAGTGGAGGGGATCGCTTAGCGTTGTCCCCCTCGAACGCGAGGCGAAGATTCTAACCAGTCATCGATGCGAAATACGCCAGCGCCTGCTATCGCGCTAAGTTAAGAAACTGCCTTCTGCGGTATCTTTTTTTTCCTCCTGAGTTCCTGTCTGGCCTTTTAGAGCAAGGCTTGTACCATGAAGGCAGTTTTTAGATTTGTGAGGTATTTTCAACCGTAAATTGTCAAATATGAGAACACCAAAGAAAAATGATTTTAACCGTGAGAATTGAGACGGCACGCGGGTTGACTCGATCACTACCACTATTATCGAGGATGAAGACAGGACGCAGTATAAGCATAATCACGAATACCCAGGCGGTCATAACCACGGCACGCGTGATGTCGCGACGAGACTTGACGACGGATGAAAGCCGCTGGGCCCTGGTCAGGGGTGAATCGTCTTGCTTGTGCGCGCCCATGAGTATTCTCAGCAAATCTAAGTTTTCTTTTGTCACTAAGCTTGGACTAAAAACGTACAGATTTGCTATGCGGCAGAAGCGTTTGGCATCTTTCACACGAACCACGAATCGGTTATAGCTCGGAAAATCCTATGAAAGTTCTGCTCATCCAACCGCCGGTTGAGGATTTTTACGATACCGATGTGCGCCTCCAGCCGATCGGGCTTGCTTATCTTAAAGCTGCCGTAAACAAGCATCTGCCGGAAGTCGACGTCATCATCAAAGATTATCACGCCGGCTGCGGTCGCCGGACGGTGGCGATTCCCAAAGAGCTGCTTTACCTCAAAGATTATTACCCGGTAGCGGACAAATCGCCTTTCTCGACTTTTGACCGGTACTACCATTTCGGCAAGCCTTTCGAGGCGATCGAACAAGAGATTGCGGAAATAAGGCCCGATGTCGTCGGCATATCTTCGCTGTTCACGCCGTATTTTCGGGAGGTGTTGGAGATTGCTGCGCGAGTTAAGAAACACCTCGGTATACCGGTCGTTGTCGGCGGCTCCCATGCTTCGGCCGTGCCTGAATCCATGCTGGCTTCGCCGTCGGTGGATTACGTCATTCGCGGCGAGGGTGAGAAACCTTTGGTGGAACTGTTGCGTTATCTCAGAGGCGAAAACGGTATCGGTAACGTGCCGAACCTGAGCTACAAAAGAAACGACCGGCACTGCTCCAATCCGATGGGCGAAAACTTCCCCATCGACGACCTGTCGTTTCCCGAGTTAAGCGACACCTCTGCGTCGGCGTACCAGTTTGCCGGCAAACCGATGACCTTCATGATTAGCTCGCGCAGTTGCCCGCACAAGTGTTCTTTCTGTTCTGTGCACACCACTTTCGGCACGAATTATCGCCGGCGTTCACTGGAGAACGTGCTTGAAGAAATCGAGTTCCGCTATCAGCAAGGTTATCGCGTGATCGATTTCGAAGACGACAATCTGACTTACTACAAAAAGACTTTCAAAGAACTCTGCCGCCGGCTGATCGCGCGGTTTCCCGATCGCGAAATGGAGTTCGTCGCAATGAACGGCATCAGTTACCTAAGTCTCGACGACGAGCTGGTGGAATTGATGTATCAGGCCGGCTTTTCACATCTGAACTTGGCGCTGGTCTCTTCGGACAAAACCGTGCGCGAAACCACCAAGCGGCCGCACACATTGGAAGCTTATTTGAAAATCGTTCGCCAAGCGCATGCGCTCGGCTTCAAAGTGGTCTCCTATCAGATTCTCGGCCTGCCCAATGAAAGCCTGGACAGCATGATTCAAACGCTTGCGTTCAACGCACAGCTGCCGGTCTTGCTCGGCGCATCGCCTTTTTATCGAACTCCCGATGCGCCAATTGCGCGCGGTCTCGAGTTCACCGAGACAGATTACGTTCGCGCGCGCCTGACGGCGATGGCAATCGAAACCAAAGGTTTTTGCCGAGATGAAATCTACACGCTTTTCGTCACAACCCGGATTGTGAATTTCCTCAAGGGCTTGCCGCTTCAGACTTCCATGGATTTCGAAACCTTGATGAAGCAGCGAAGTTTCACACCCAGAATAGAAATCGGCTTTGAGCTACTCAGAGAATTTACCGAATCCGGCCGTATGTATTTCTGGACTAAACACGGATTGATCGAGAACAAACGGTTTCGCACGGAACTCTTCCGGCGGGTGCTTTCACAGGCGCAAATCATAACTTGTCAGAACGGCCGATCGATCGGCCTTAACTTTGTAGACTCGTTCTTCGAGGGATACCTGTCGAAGTTTGAAGAAACGGCGCGGACTCCTAATCGGTCAAATCACCAATCAGCAGTTCTTTGACCCTAGTTTTATATGAAGCTTCTCGAAGGCGTACGAGTTCTAGATTTGACAAATGTGCTCGCCGGCCCTTTTTGCTGTTACCAGCTCGCGCAGCTTGGCGCCGACGTCATCAAAATCGAGGTGCCCAAATCGGGAGATCTGGCGCGGCAATTGGGCGCCGATCCGGAGCTCAACAAACATCTGATGGGCGCCTCCTTCCTGGCTCAGAACGCCGGCAAGCGATCGTTGACGATCAATCTCAAGAATCCGGCGGGAAAAGAAGTTTTCCGTCGCCTCGTTGCTACCGCCGATGTAATCGTGGAGAATTTCCGCCCCGGGGTCATGGATCGCCTGGAGCTCAGTTACGAGGCGCTCAAGAAATTTAAGCGTGATCTGATCTATTGCGCGATTTCGGGCTTCGGCCAAACCGGACCGTTGAAAGATAACCCAGCTTACGATCAGATCGTTCAAGGTCTATCAGGCGTGATGAGCGTAACCGGAGACAAAAACTCCGCGCCGCTGCGCGTCGGTTATCCAGTCGCCGACACCATTGGCGGCATCACTGCCGCGTTCGCGGTGGCAGCGGCGCTTTTTCGGCGCCAGCGTAATAGCGAAGGTGAACTCATCGACGTGTCGATGCTCGAGGCTACCCTCGTGACCATGGGGTGGGCAGTTTCAAATTGGCTGATCGCCGGCATAACGCCGGAACCGATGGGCAATGAAAACGTGACGGCAAGCCCGTCGGGAACTTTCAAGACCGGAGATGGACTTCTTAACATTGCCGCCAACCAACAAGAGCAGTTCAACAGGCTCTGCGAGATCATCGGCCGCAGAGAACTCGCCAATGATCCTCGCTTCGTCAACCGTGAAGACCGAAAGATACGACGCCAAGAGCTTAATCGCGAGATCGAGGTGGCGCTGGCGGCGAAATCCGCCAAGGAATGGTCCGAGCTGTTCAATAAGAACGGAGTTCCAAGCGGCGAGGTCCTCTCCATCCCTCAAGTGTTACAACATCCACAGACGATCCAACGTGATCTGATCCAGCGATTCGGGGCAACTCCCGGAATCGACAGAGACATCACCGTCCTGCGATCAGGATTTCGCTTGGCCAGCGGAGATCCGCAAGCAGTCACGCCTCCGCCAGTTCTCGGCGCCGACACAGAAAAAATTCTCATCGAGCTTGGTTACGATCATGACGCAATCCATGAGCTTAAGCAGAGCGGCGCTCTATGAGGCGAAGAGTCGCCGATCTAGTGCAGTGTCTCACTGTGTTGGTAGTTTATCCGCAGTATGCCACCACGGAGGACACGAAGTGCGCGAAGGAAAAGAAAAACATTTTGAAGTCCGGTCGTGTTCTAGCTCGATTGTCCGTTCTTCGTGTCTACGTGCGCTTGGTGGTGGTGAATAGAAAACATTTTGCTGGCGGCGGATGTGCTGCATGCCCGCGGGATGATAACTTGCAATGATGTCGTTGGATCTGGGCTTTTTCGCATTGCCCGAAGCAGGATTCGAGGCGAACATGGCTAAAAGCAAGAAGCACGTAACACCGGAAGAGTGGTGGTCGACCTCGATCATCGAAATGGAACCGGGTGTCATTCGTTATTGTGGGTACGCGATCGAGGACCTGATCGGCGGCGTAGGATTGGTCAATATGATATGGCTACTGACGCGCGGCGATTTGCCGCAACCCGCCCAAGCGAAGCTTCTTGAAGCGGCTCTCGTGGCCGCGGTCGATCACGGTCCCCAGGCGCCGTCCATCGCGATCGCGCGCATGGCCATGACCTGCGGCGTTCATATCAACAACGCCATGGCATCCGCGATCAATGTCCTGGGGGATATTCACGGCGGCGCCGGCGAACAGTGCGTGCAGTTTTACAATGCCATCGCCAGCCGTTTGAATGGTGAGCCCGGCGCTAGAAAAGATCGACATGCGCTCGAGACGGCTATCGAAAAGGAGATCGATATCCTGGCCAACAAAGGGATTCTGCATATTCCCGGCTTCGGTCATCGCTTTCATCCCATCGATCCCCGCGCGCCGAAATTACTTAAACTCGTCGATGATGCAACCCGTGCTGGCCATGTCTCTGGAAATTTTGCAATGATTGGCCGTGGCGTCGAAAACCTGCTAGCCAAGCGCAAGGGACGAAAAATTCCGATGAACATCGACGGCGCCACAGGCGTCGTCTTCGCGGAGCTCGGATTTCCACCGCCCCTTTGCCGTGGCCTTTTTGTATTATCGCGCTCCGTCGGCGCTCTGGCACACGCCTGGGAAGAAAGCCAATCGGGCGAGCGCAACAAAGGCCCGATTCCACGACACTTGTTGTGGAATTATCAAGGACCGAAGCCGAGGCGGCTGAAAAAGAATCCAGATGGGTAATGTAATAATTAAAATTCCGAGTTGTCGAATCAGTAACGGACGAATTGACTTAATCCCAGCAACCTGCTCTGTAGTTCCGCCACAACCAGCATTACAACGCGCAGTGAAGGCTCCGAATGGATCCGTTACATCCAGGTGACGGACGCCGCATTGCGTCTGACGGTTTGACCGTCTGAATCGCTTGAACCTTTTGAACGATTCTATTGCTTGGGGGTTTCAGCTTGTCAATTTACCCATCCTTTACTATAGATCGTGAACACGGCTCCCGCAGCCCGAAAATAAGGAGGCATTATGCGTAAATGGCTCTTCAACTTTCTCGCCTTCGCAATCGTAATGATTTCGACGTCGGCACACGCCCAGCCAGCGCTGAAAATGATGATTCCCGCCAATCCCGGCGGCGGTTGGGACCAGACCGGCCGTCATTTAGCGGCGGCGATGCAGAGTGCAAAACTGGTTTCCTCCGTGCAATTTGAGAATAAGGGCGGCGCCGGCGGGACAATCGGCCTCGCTCAATTCATCAACTCATCAAAAGGCGATCCGAATGCTGTCATGATCGGCGGGATGGTGATGGTCGGCGCCATATATCTTGAGAATGCGCCAGTGGATTTGACCAAGGTGACACCCGTGGCGCGCCTTAC
>JAICEJ010000315.1 GCA_025924215.1 Candidatus Binatia bacterium | reverse complement strand
TGGTGCCAAGGCCCCGGGAAATGAAAGGCAGAGTCTCACCACAACGTCGGTTGCACACGGTGTTTAACTAAATACCGACAGATTTTACCGCGGCATCAGAAAAGCTTCCCCCGACGGATGGCCCTTAATTCCTGAGCGGGGTTTTCTGAGACGTGAGATGCCATGTGGGCAAGCTCGGTGATCAACTAAGGCCATGGCCATCTCGCGACGATGTTTCATAAGGTTGGAGCAATTCATCGGGACCACAGGCAGTCTCGACGATGTAATCCTTGTAGCGCAGCAAATCTGATACTCCCCTGTAGTCAAACGGCCACCTCTCACCACTTCGGCGGTTCCTAAATTATCATTTTCATAGAGTTTGTTTTGTGGCATATCCGTTGCGGTAGGGGCAATGGCCATGATCAAGCAATTTTCGATTTTCGATTGCCGAGTTTAGATCGGGGAACACGCTTCGCGCACTAAGCATTGGCATTACGATTCATTGAACTTGTATAAGGGCTCTTCAGAAGCGAAATGGAAGTTTTCCGTCCCATCGGCAATCTAAAATCGAAAATCTAATTAGGAGGGGCATGAAACACATTGTCGGCCTCCTTGCAGTCGTTCTGACATTGACGGCCTGGGGGGAGGTGGCCCAGGCGCAGCAGCCGGCGAAGATTCCTCGCCTGGGATTTCTGTTCTTCGGGTCAAGGGATCAACCTCATCTGGAATCTTTTCACCAAGGATTGCGAGATTTAGGATACGTTGACGGCAGGAACATTCCTATCGAGTACCGCTATGCCGAGCGGAGTTCGGACAGACTTGCGATGCTTGCGGCCGAACTCGTCGCGCTCAATCTTGACGTTATTCTTACAACTACGCCTGCCGCCACTCGCGCTGTTCTTCAGGCAAATAGCCGAACCCCCATCGTAGCCGTCGGATTTGATCCGGTTGCCACCGGTTTGGTCAAGAGCCTGGCATACCCAGGCGGAAACGTTACCGGAATATCAAGTAGCGCTGGCCCTGAAATGATGGGCAAGCGTTTGGATCTGCTCAAGGAGGCGTTCCCGAAAATCACCACGGTCGCGATGCTGTGGAATCCCGAAGCTGGCCAGCTTGCAGCGCAGGTTCTCGACGGAGCAAAAAAGGGCGCCAAGGCTCTTGGACTACAACTCCGTCCGCATGAGGTCAGAAGCACAGGAGATATCGAAGGCGCCGCGAACGTCTTAAAGCAACTTCAGCCGGACGCTCTAGTTATACCGGGGGGTGCGCTGATGACGCTAAATTCGAAAAGGATTATCGAGATCGCGACCAAACTTCAGTTGCCGGCGATGTATCAAACGGGGCAGTTTATCGAAGACGGCGGGTTGATGGGCTATGGAGTTAATTACGGCGACCTCTACCGTCGCGCGGGGATTTATGTCGACAAGATCACCAAAGGGGCCAAGCCTGCAGACTTACCCGTGGAACTTCCCATGAGATTCGAACTGCTGATTAATCTGAAAGCGGCCAAGCAGATCGGCGTGACGATTCCGCCCAATCTGTTGGCGAGAGCGGACAAAGTAATCCGATGATCGACCAATCCAAAGTCAAAATTCAATCTAAACCGCAGGGCGATTCCGCCGAACGTACTGACGAGGGCGGTTTCGGGTGATCAAATAATGGTCGAGCAGCGTAATGGTAAGCACTGACCGCTTTAAAGTGGAACGGAAGCAATGATTAGCAAAATTGTTTTCTGGTTCCTTTTTTTGACCAATGTTTCTCTTCTCAACGCCGAGCAGCAAGCGAGAATACCACGAGTTGGATATGCGGCGAGCGGTGGCAGCATCAACAATCCCGGCGTGTTCGTCGAGTCCTTCCGGCGCGGAATCCGAGATTTAGGCTACATCGAAGGAGAAAACATCCACGTTGAATATCGCTATCCCGGCACAGATCCGGATCGGGTCTCGGGCTTCGTCGAGGAACTCATAAAGCTCAATGTGGATGTGCTGGTTAGTTCGAGTGCAGGAGCAATCGTTGAAGCCAAGAAAGCAACCAAAACGATTCCCATAGTTATGGTGGCTTCCTTTGATCCGGTGGAGAAAGGGATAATCGATAGTTATGCACGCCCAGGCGGAAATATCACGGGACTTGCCAGACTTACCCATGAGTTAAGTGGAAAACGACTGGAATTGTTCAAGGAGGCAGTTCCGAGCCTGTCGCATTTAGGAATAATTGCGGTCCGCGGGTCACCGAGCTTCCGAGACTATGAGACTGCGGCACGCGTGCTGAAGATCTCGCTCGAATCCATCGAGGTAAACAGTTCTAAACCTGATCTGGATGGCGCATTTCGAGCTGCCGTAAGAGCACGAGTGAACGGCCTTATGCCGGTTGCAAGTCGCACACTGAACCCTTTCACGAAGCAGATCCTACAATTTGCCATCAAAAACCGACTGCCGACTATGCATGAAGTGGGCGCTCGGGTGAACGCGGGAGGGCTCATCTCGTATTCGGCTGATGATCCGGCACTCTTTAGACGCGCTGCTGTCTACGTAGACAAGATCCTAAGAGGCGCTAACCCGAGCGAAATGCCAGTGGAACAACCGACGAAGTTCGAGATAGTAATCAACTTAAAGACGGCAAAGCAGATCGGCGTGACGATACCGCCGAATGTGCTGGCGCGTGCGGACAAGGTCGTTCGATGAAAGGCATCACTAGGGAGTGGTCAGAAGTTAGCAAGACCGTCTTCTGGTCTGTTGTATGTGCGATGTTCTTCGTTGCTGTGTCCATTTCAGCCGACGCGCAGCAGTCAAAGCTAGTCAAGATCGGAGAGCTGGTTTTCCGTGATCGTGAGGGTTTAGGCGCCGGCCGGGAGGCATTCCGCCAACAGCTCCTTGATCTTGGGTATATCGAGGGCAAGAACGTTGCTTATGAGACGCGTTCGGCCAAGGGCGAGCTTAATCGATATCAAGCGTTAGCTGAAGAATTGGTCAGTACGAAGGTTGATGTCCTGGTTGCGTCCTCCATCAATGAGGCTCTAGCTTTAAAAAATGCTACTAAGACAATCCCAATTGTTTTTGTAATGCCCAATGATCCTGTTATGCATGGGCTCATTGAGAGCGTGGCGCGACCTGGAGGAAACATCACCGGGTTCACGTTTGTTGCACCAGTTTTGGCGGGCAAACGGCTCGAACTGCTTAAGGAAGCATTTCCTAAGATCTCCCGCATTGCGGTGCTCTGGAATCCGCAAGACTTGAGCACGGTGGAACAATGGAAAGATAGCCAGCTTCCCGCACGCGGACTCGGACTCCAGCTTCATTCGATCGAGATCAGCAGCCCTAAGGGATACGAGAGCGCTTTTAAAGAATCAATTCAACGCGGAATTGACGGCATCGTTGTGACTGGCGGCGCGTTGAACACCGCGCATTCAAAACTTATTTCAGACCTGATCAGAAGATATCGACTGCCGGCCATATTCGATCGACGGGAGTTTGTGGCAATCGGTGGCATGATGTCATACGGACCGGATCGATCCGAATCTTACAGGCGCGCCGCCGTTTTCGTGGACAAAATCCTTAAAGGCGCTAAGCCTGCCGATTTGCCGGTTGAGCAACCGACGAAGTTTGAGATGGTTATCAATCTGAAAACGGCTAAAGAAATCGGCGTCACGATTCCACCAATAGTATTAGCCAGAGCAGATAAGGTAATCCGATGATGGGACAGTCTAAACCCTGCCCTGAGCGAGTCGAAGGATCGAAATCTAAAGCGTACAGCGATCCGGCGCACGTGCCGGCGCGAGGGGCCAAGGTGATCAAGTAGGCGATACGCCCGTAAGCAAAGAGGTCGATGAAACGCGTGAACAGGAACATTCTCATCCTATTATTGACTCTCTTCTTACCAAAGGACGTAGTCGCTGAGGCGCAGCAGACGAAGATTCCGCGTATCGGATTTTTAACGAGCTTTGGTCTGCGCTCCGATCGCCAGATTCAATCGTTCCAGGAAGGCCTCCGCGCTCTTGGCTATGAAGAAGAGAAAAACATCGTAATTGAGTATCGGAAACCACTCGGCAAGCCTGATGAGGCTTCAGAACTCGCGGCTCAACTTGTACAGCGAAAAGTTGATGTTCTTGTCGCCACCGATCCAACCGCCATTCGTGCTGCCCAGCAAGCCACCAAAACCATCCCGATTGTCATGCTGACGAATCAAGATCCGGTCTCGACTGGGCTGGTCTCAGATTTGGCGCGTCCAGGTGGGAACGTCACCGGGGTTGCAAGACTCAACCGTGAGTTGAGCGGAAAACGTTTGGAAATACTTCGTGACGTTGTTCCGCAGTTATCGCGCATCGGCGTTCTTTCGGTTCGTCCGACCGCTTTAGGGCAGGGAACAGGCTTTCAAAGTTACGCAGCTGCGGCGGACGCCTTAAGAATGCAAGTTCACTCCCTGCAAGTAAGCCGCCCTCAACCCGATTTGGAATGGGCGTTTCAGACTGCAGTCAAGGCGCGGCTCGATGCGATTATTATGGTCGGCCATAACGTCCTCAGGCCGTACTCGCAGAAGTTCGCAGATCTTGCAATTAAAATGCGGTTGCCTTCTGTATGTGAGGCACCTGAATACGTCGACGCTGGATGTTTGATGTCGTACGCGTCCAACGATACTGAGAGCTTCCGACGCGCCGCGGTCATGGTGGACAAGATCCTGAAAGGGGTCAAACCCGCTGACTTGCCGGTTGAGCAGCCAACAAAGTTCGAGCTGGTGATTAATCTGAAAACTACGAAGCAGATCGGTTTGATCATTCCGCCGAATGTGCTGGCGCGCGCGGATAAGGTCATCCAATGAAGATGAAATTCAGCCCAGCATAGCTGCTAGATTTGAGATCGTCACGTATGCCCGTCCTAGAGGGTTCTGGATTGCACAGGGATGTTTTGTTTGCAGCCGTAGGAGTTCGGTCCAAACTCATTTGCAGTCTCACGGTCATGTTTAACGTGTTGGAACTGGTCAGTAGAATACTCTTTATCGGCACTACTGTATTCGCCTTTATGCTGCATTGCCGAGAAGTAGCCTACGGCTGGGGCGAGAAGGGCCATCGAATTGTAGCGATTTTAGCCGATACGCACCTCACTGCGCAGGCGCGTGAACAGGTGGGAAAACTTCTTCCTGCCGGCACGACACTGGCAGACGCAGCTGTGTGGCCTGACAGGGAAGGTAGGCAAATAACAGAGTTCGACCGGCTGCATCACGTCAGTATTCCCGATGACGTCGAGGGCTACGATCAAGAGCGGGACTGCAAAGCCAGAAATTGCATGGTTGAGGCTTTAGATTGGTTTACCTCGATTATCACCGACGTTAAGGTGCCGATAAATGTGCGGCTGATTGCTCTGCGGTACGTGGCCCATTTGGTAGGTGACATGCATCAGCCTCTGCATGCCGGCAGGCAAGAAGATAGAAACGGCACCGACATTACCGTGAGTTATAGGGGACAGACGAATAACCTCCATCTGTTCTGGGATATCAACGTCGTCGAAATGGCAGAAGGCAATCCCGAGGAGCTAGCCGAAAAATTGGACGAGAGTATTACACGGAAGCAACGCGCTAAATGGCAGTCTGGTGAACCGAAAACGTGGACTGACGAATCATTTCGACTTTCGAGGTCCAACGCCTATACCCTGGGAGAATCCATGGAGTTGTCAGACGAATACGTGGCAACCGCTCTCACGATAGTGAGACGACGGCTGGCTCAGGCGGGAGTTAGGCTGGGCTGGTTGCTCAATAATGTTTTCAAGTAATGTCGCCAAGGAAAGCTGTCATTAGAGCATGACGGATTGCGAAGCAGCTCTTCTGACGATTACACGAGTATGCTGGGCGCGAGCGTATAGTGCGATCAAGTAATCTGATTTTGGATCTTCGAATTTAGCTATTGTATTGCAGCAGGAGAACAAAGTGGTGAATGCGTTTCGTTCGGAGTCTGTTTCCGACAATCGAAAAGCGCCAATCCAAAATCCAAAATGGATG
>JAICEJ010000314.1 GCA_025924215.1 Candidatus Binatia bacterium | reverse complement strand
TTCAAAGTAAACTGTTTCCTGATCCATTTCGCCTTGGAACAAACGCACACAACGGCCGTGTTTAAGATCGATCGCCGGAATAATGATCATGAGTTAATTGGAAGCGACGAAGCGGCCGAAGTTCGAAAGAATCCGCAGGCCGATTTCCTGACTCTTCTCGGGATGAAATTGGCAGGCAAAAAGCGAATCCGTAGCGATGCTGGAAACGAATGGGCTACCATATTCGGTGTCGGTAGCTATCACCGAAGCGTCTTCCGGAACGACATAGAATGAGTGGACAAAGTAGACAAATTCACCGCTGGGAACTCCCTCCAAAAAAGCTGAATCTTTCTTCTTATGGAGACTGTTCCAACCCATGTGCGGTACCTTGAGGCTGTCTTTAGAATGGAAACCAACGACTTTGCCGGCAAACAAATCGAGCCCTTTCTGTCTGCCGAATTCTTCACTTTCTGAAAACAGTAATTGGAATCCTAAGCAAATACCCAAGAACGGCTTTCTACGCCGGACAATGTCGCAGATGGGTTCTATCAGACCAAGCCGGCCAAGATTTTCCATACAGGCGCTGAAAGCGCCAACGCCAGGTAAGACCACGCCGCGAGCGGACTCGATCTGGCCGGCGTCGCGCGTGACGATAGCCTCGTAACCTACTCGCTCAAACGCCTTCTGAACGCTACGCAGGTTGCCCATACCATAATCAATAATCGCGATCATAGACTCTTTCTCTACTCATTTATCGGATCTGACGATCTAGAGCACCTGAACGACTTGAAGTTGTATCTAGAGGCTGCCCTTGGTCGACAGCACGCCCCTGATACGTTCGTCAAAGCCGGTCGCCATATCCATCGCGCGCGCAAAGGCTTTGAAACAAGCTTCAATAATATGATGCGGATTTTCGCCGCGAATCACATCGATGTGCAGATTCATGCCTAGTTGGTTGGTAAACGCCGCGTAAAACTCATGCGGCAGGTCGGTATCGAAACTGCCGACTCGACCCGGGCGAATTTTCACGTTGTACGAAAGATAGGGTCGACCGCTCAAGTCAATAACCACTTTCGCCAAAGTTTCATCTAACGGGCAGCTTGCCTCGCCGAACCGGCGAATCCCTTGTTTATCGCCCAGTGCCTTCTTGAATGCCTCACCCAGAGCCAAACCGACATCCTCGACAGTGTGATGATAGTCAACTTCTAAATCGCCCCTTGCCTGAAGCTCTATGTCGAACAAGCCGTGGCGCGAAAAGCTATCCAACATGTGATTGAAAAACGGCATCCCGGTTTCAATGTTCGTTTTGCCGCTACCCTCGAGATCAACCGAAGCTACAATTTCGGTTTCCTTGGTCTTACGTTCAACCCTGCCGGTGCGTCCCATTGTCACCCCTCCTTCACGAATCGCGCCTCGACAGCGCGCGCATGATTATCAAGCCCTTCAAGTCGCGCCAGCTGAATAATCTTGGGAGCCAAAGCCCGCAAGGCGCGTTTTTCGGCGTGAATCACCGTAGTTCGTTTGAGAAAATCATAGGTGCCCAGTGGAGAAAAAAAGCGCGCGCTGCCGCCCGTCGGAAGCACATGATTTGGGCCGGCGAGATAGTCTCCTAACGGCGGCGCCGAGTAAGGCCCTATGAAGATAGCTCCGGCGTTGCGTATCTCTAATGCCCATTTTTCCGGCTGTCGAACGAGCAGCTCGAGATGCTCCGGCGCAATCTGGTTGGCGATTCTCACAGCTTCGGTCAAATCGGCGGTAACAATGATAGCGCCGTAATTTTCTAGCGACTTCATTGTAATACTGTGTCGCGGGGCCCGGCGTAGCTGCTCTTCGAGCGTCCGCTGTATCTTTGTCGCGGCACTCATCGACGGCGTAATGCATAGAGCTGCGGCAAGTTCGTCATGCTCGGCCTGGGAAAGCATGTCTGCGGCGACATGCGCTGGATCGGCAGAATCGTCTGCCAGCAGCAGGATTTCGCTGGGCCCGGCAATCGAATCGATGTTGACTTCACCGAAAACCAGCCGTTTGGCGGTTGCGACAAAGATATTTCCCGGCCCAACGATTTTGTCTACTTTGGGAATTGACGCAGTCCCGAATGCTAAAGCCGCAATCGCCTGCGCGCCGCCGACGCGAAAAATCCGATCGACACCGGCAACTTTGGCGGCGACTAGAATGATATCCGCATCCTCGGCTATGGGCGAGGTCATGATGATTTGCTTAACCCCTGCCACTTTCGCCGGCATTACGTTCATCAGCACAGTTGAAGGATAAGAGGCTTTGCCTCCCGGAACATAAACTCCGACTCGCTCCAGTGGAGTAATTCTTTGCCCCAGAACCATTCCCAATGAATCGCGATAATGCCAGCTTTTTTGCAATTGGCGCCGGTGAAACGCGGCGATCCGCTTGGCAGCGAGACGCAGAGTGCCGAGATCCTTGGCAGGCACTTTGGCCACCGCTTGGTCGATTTCATCAGCTGTGACTTCCATGGTGGCGCGAGTCACGCGCCTTCGGTCAAATTCCTGAGTGTAACGCAGCACCGCGCGATCGCCTTGTTGCTGCACCGTCCGGATGATCTCATTGACGCGCTGCTCGATATCGCCTTGACGACCGCCACGCCGCGCAAGAATTCGCCTGATCAGCACGCGATAGCCCGGTTCAGATGTTTTATAAATCCTAACCTTCACGCTTAGCGATTCTCCCGTGGCAGAGACGAAGAACCACGTGGATTGCTGCCTACGCTCTAACCCGCTCGATCTGCGCCCCCAGGCTCGATAATTTCTCTTCGATATATTCATAGCCCCGGTCCAAGTGGTACACCCTGGAGACTTCAGTCGACCCGCTTGCTACTAGTCCCGCAAGAATGAGGGAAATACTGGCCCGCAAATCCGTCGCCATTACCGGCGCTCCCGACAGCTCCCTGGCGCCACGAACCACGGCGCGATTGCCTTCGAGCTGGATCTGGGCTCCCATACGGTCCAGTTCCAGCGCATGCATAAAACGGTTTTCAAAAATCGTTTCGGTGATAACGCTAACGCCATCAGCCACCGACATGAGAACCATCATCTGAGCTTGCAGGTCCGTTGCGAAGCCAGGATAAGGCAGAGTCGTTACATCAACGCTTTTGATTTTGCCATTTCTCTGCACTCTGATACCGCCGGGATCGCAGCTAAGCACGACACCCGCCTCCTGCAGCTTGATCAGAAAAGCGTCCAAGTGTTCGGCCCGCGCGCCTTTAATCCAAACATCACCGCCGGTGATGGCGCTGGCGATGACGAAACTGCCGGCTTCGATGCGATCGGGAATGATCTCGTGCGAAAATCCATGCAGCGAATCTACACCGTCGATCTGAACAATGTCGGTGCCTGCGCCGCGAACTCTCCCGCCCATTTTGTTTAAGGCAGAGGCCAGATCCTCGATCTCGGGTTCCTTGGCGGCGTTCTCAATAAAGGTTGTGCCTTCAGCAAGCGTCGCCGCCATCATGAGATTTTCGGTGGCGCCTACCGAGGGCAAATCTAGATAGATCTTTGCCCCATGCAGCCGAACCGCGGTTGCCTCGATGTAGCCATGGGAGTGCTCGATGCGCGCGCCCATCGCTTCGAGGCCTTTGAGATGCAGATTGACCGGACGTGCGCCGATGGCGCAGCCGCCGGGGGTCGAGACTCTTGCTTGGCCAAAGCGAGCCGTCAAAGGTCCCAGCACCAAAAAGGACGCGCGCATGGTTTTGACCAGATCGTAAGAGGCTTCAAGCTTACTTACAGCTTCAGCTTGTAATGTCAGTTCGCTCGTTCCTCGAGCCCAGCCCTGTTTGTCGATCTTTACACCCAGCCCGCCGAGAAGTTTCAAAGTCGTATGGATATCGGCCAGATTCGGGACTCGCTGGTAGCGGCAAGGTTCCGCCGTGAGTAAGGATGCTATTAAAATTGGCAGCGCCGCATTTTTCGATCCGCTGACCGTGACTTCACCGGTGAGTTTCTTGCCCCCGTGCACGATGATTTTGTCCATTGGTTGAGGCTCTAGGCGGAGTTTGGCGACGCCGCGTGAGCGACAATCACGCGATCCTTAAGGGCATAATCTTGGTACACCAGCGGCGGCATATAATTACCGGCGGCGCCCAACAACTCCGTAATCTCTCGTCCCATAGCGGCGCCAATTTCCATGATCAACGCACCGCCCGGCAGCAAATGACGCAATCCTTGGCCGACGATGCGGCGATAGTAATCGAGTCCATCAAGACCGCCATCAAGTGCGGTTCGCGGCTCCCACTGGCTAACCTCCGGCGCCAGAGCGGGAAGCTCACTGCGCCTAACATACGGAGGATTAGCAACGATGATATGGAACTCGTGCTCTCTGATTGAATCGAACAAATTGCTGGCACGGAATTGAATCCGATCGGCGACTTGATGACGGGCGGCATTGTGCCGCGCAATCTCGAGTGCCGCCGGTGATACATCTGTGGCCAATACTTGCGCCCGCGGCAGCTCCTTTGCCAGCGTGACTGCAAGGGCGCCGCTGCCAGTGCCGATATCGAGAATTCGCAAGAGCAAGTCGCCATCGAAAGCGCCGGCGCATTCCAGTGAGATCTCAACGAGCCGTTCGGTTTCCGGCCTCGGAATGAGGACATCGGGCGTGACCAGGAAATCAAGGGACCAGAACTCCTGACAACCGGTGATGTAGGCTATCGGCTCGTGGTGTAACCGGCGGATCAAAAGATCACCAAACCGATGTCGCGCACTAAGCTCCAGTGGCTCATCGAGACTGACGTAGAGCTGCGATTTCTCGACTCGTAACGCGTGGCACAGCAGCACGTCGGCATCAAGACGCGCCGAATCAATTCCCCCCGCTTTAAGTCGCTGTGTAGCGCTAACGAGTACGCAACGGATTGTCTGAGGTCTCGACGGTGAATATACCACCTGGCTGTCCGTATCCATGCAAGTCATTACCCGGTGGCCTTCAGTGCTTCCGCTTGATAGTGCGTGATCAGCCCATCGACAATTTCATCGATTTGCCCGTCCATAATACGCTCGAGCTGGTAAATCGTTAGATTGATACGATGGTCGGTGAGCCTTCCTTGAGGAAAGTTATAGGTGCGAATCCGTTCGCTCCGGTCGCCGCTGCCAACCATCAGTTTTCGGGTTGCAGCAATCTCCGAGCGCTGCTCTTCCTGTTTTTTCTCCAGTAGCCGGGCCATCATAATTTTCATCCCTTTGGCTCGGTTCTTGTGCTGTGATTTCTCATCCTGGCATGATACGACGATGCCGCTTGGGATGTGCGTGATCCGCACCGCAGAATCGGTTGTATTGACGCTCTGCCCGCCGGGTCCCGACGAGCGAAAAACATCGATGCGAATATCCTTCGGATCTATATCGAGTTCCACTTCATCCGCTTCCGCAAGCACCGCGACCGTCACTGCCGATGTGTGAATACGCCCGGAACCCTCGGTGACCGGGACTCGCTGCACTCGATGAACTCCGCCCTCGAATTTGAGCCGGCTATAGGCGCCCTTTCCCTCGACCATCAGAATGATTTCTTTGAAGCCGCCGAGTCCGGTCGGACTGGACGTCAGAATCTCGACGCGCCAGCTGCGAGATTCGGCATAGCGAGAATACATGCGGTAAAGCTCGCCGGCAAAGAGCGCGGCCTCGTCGCCGCCCGTCCCGGCGCGAATTTCGATAATGACGTTTTTGCTGTCGTTAGGGTCTTTAGGCAGAATCAGATACTTGAGACGGTTTTCCAACTCTTCCTCGCGCTGACGAAGAGCGTAGACCTCTTCTTTGGCCAGCTCTCTTATGGCCTCGTCGTTTTCTTCAAGGAGTTGACGATTTTCTTGTATCTCCTGCTCGACCTTGCGCCATTCACGGTAAGAGACGACGATCTCCTCCAATTCAGATCTCTCCTTGGCCAGCTTGGAATATTCTCGCTGTAGGCTGGCAAGGCCCGGATCCGACATCAAACGTTCCAGCTCTTCGTAGCGCTTTTCAACTTCTGCCAGTTTATCAAGCATAGGATTTAACCTGAGAATTGGA
>JAICEJ010000313.1 GCA_025924215.1 Candidatus Binatia bacterium | reverse complement strand
CGCGGTCCTGGGCTGAATATCATGGATCCGGATGAGATTCTTACGGAAATCACGATACCGAAAACTAGCCCACGGCTTGTCGGCGAGTACATCAAGTTCTCGCCCCGCGAGATGATGGATCTGGCATACGTCGGCGTAGCGGCAGCGTACACGGTCGGCGAAAAGGAAAATAGATGCGAGGACGTGCGGATTGTTCTGGGCGCGGTCGCTCCGACCCCGATTCGCGCGAAAAAGGCGGAAGCCTTGCTAGAAAGCCAAGTCCTGTCCGAAAAGTTGGCTGAGAAGGTTGGCGCCATCGCCGCGGAAGAGGCAAGACCGATCAGCGATGTTCGCTCATCAGCGGATTATCGGCGCGCCATGGTCGGAGCTATGACCAAGCGGGCGCTACTCAATGCCATGGTCGGTCCGGCAAAGTCCTGGATCGAGCGGCGCGATCGCAGATACTAGAATCAGTGCTGGAGAACCGAGGTTAGTTCCCTCGATCAACTCATCGGTTCGATTATGTTTAGGTGAGGCAGTCATGAATAAGAAAATTCAATTCACGTTGAACGGGAAAAGCATCACAAGGGAAGTTGCCAGCCATCGGTTATTGCTCGACTTGCTTCGCGATGAAATCGGCCTTACCGGAACTAAGGAAGGCTGTGGCACCGGAGACTGCGGCGCTTGCACGGTTCTAATGAACGGCAAACCTGTCAATTCGTGCCTGATTCTTTCCGGCGAACTCGACGATGCCACCATCGTCACGATTGAAGGCCTCAAAATCGGTCCCGAGCTTCACGCCATTCAAAAAGCGTTCATTGAAGATGGCGGCGCGCAATGCGGCTATTGCACGCCAGGAATGTTGATGATGTCGAAAGCCTTGCTCGACGAGAATCCTGTACCCAGTGAAGAAGACATCCGCTTCGCTCTCTCCGGCAACCTTTGCCGTTGCACCGGATACGCCAAGATCGTTCAAGCCGTCCAAGACGCGGCAGCGATGATGCGCGATAAGAGCGAGTGACGGTTCTTCAGATGACGGCGGATTTATTTACCTATTCAAGATCGAACGTTTCACACGTTTTTAGGAGTTAGCCATGGCCGAGCTTACAGTTGTTGGGAAGCCAGTCACCCGTGTCGACGCAAACGAGAAAGTTACCGGGGAAGCAGTTTACGGATACGACCTGGTCCTTCCGAACATGCTCTACGGCAAGACTCTATTCAGTCCCAAGGCACACGCCAGGATCAAGAAAATCATTACCGACAAGGCTAAAAGCTATCCTGGTGTTGTCGCGGTCGTAACCGGCGCGGATGCGCCGTGGACGCATGGAGAAAGCATCAAGGATAAACCCTTCTTAGCTCACGACAAAGTTCGTTATATCGGTGAACCCGTCGCCGCTGTCGCTGCAGAAGACGAGGATACTGCGCAGGCCGCAATAAAGCTGATCGAAGTGGAATACGAAGATTTACCGGTTTACGTGGATCCGGAGCAGGCGAGCAAAGCCGACGCCGTTGCCATCCATGAGGATTTTCCCAATTACCGTAAAGCTGAGTTCATCGTTCCCGGTGGGCATGCCAACGTCGCTGAACATTTCAAGCTTCGCACCGGCGATGTCGAGCAAGGCTTCAAAGAATCAGATCTTGTGTTGGACGAAAGATATTTTGTGCCGATGATCCAGCATGCCGCCATGGAACCGCATTCGGCGCACGCGCAGTTTGATAAAGATAGCGGTCGTCTGACCATTTGGGTCGCCAATGACGCGCCGTTCCGCGCACTTAATGAACTTACCGAAGCGCTGGAGATGCCAAAAGAAAAAATTCGCCTCATCAACCCGCTTCAAGGCGGCGGTTTCGGTTCCAAAGGGGGCTTGAAGGTGGAGCCGATCGCCGTAGCGCTGGCGTTCCACACCAACGGAAGACCGGTGCGCGTGAAGTTTAACCGCGAAGAAACCTTTATCTCGACATTGACCCGGCACGAGGCGGTCGTTTACTGCAAGACCGGTGTCAAAAAAGACGGCACGCTGATGGCGCGCGAAATGACGATCTACTGGGGCGCAGGTGCCTACGCTGAAAAGAGCCCGACGGTGTGCATCCGCGGCAGTTTGCCCGCCCCAGGTCCCTACCGGATCCCGCACGTGAAAGTCGATGGCTATGCTGTTTACACAAACAAACCGGTGGCGGGCTCGTATCGCGGCTACGGCATTCCCCAAGGGGCCTGGGCGGGAGAGCAACAGATGGACGAAATCGCCAAGCGCCTCGGCATGGATCCGGTTGAAATCCGCATGAAGAATATTTTTGTCGAAGGCGACATCTCATATTGGGGCGAGCAGCTTCATGCAGTGGGCTTGAAAGAAACGTTGACCAAAGCGATCGAAGCTATCGATTGGGGTAAGAAGCCGGCGCAAACCAAACCCGGTGTCAAAATCGGCAAGGGCTTCGCCTGCATTCAGAAGCCGACGCGCAGCCCCACCACGTCGGCGTCAGCTGTCATCGTCGATACCAAAGGCGACGTCACCGTGCTTGCAGGCACCGTCGAAATAGGCCAGGGGTGCAATACCATCCTATCGCAAGTAGCGGCGGAAGAGCTCAAGGTGCCAATGGCAAAAGTTCACATGCACCCTCTCGACACCGACGTGATTCCGTATGATGCGTCCACGACTTCGAGCCGGAGCACCTATCATATGGGCAATGCGGTGCGCCGCGCGGCGATTCACGCCCGTGAACAGATCATGGAAGCCGCCGCTCCCATTTTTGAAGCGCGAAGCGAAGATTTAGATTGCGCCGACGGTAAGGTATTTCTCAAAGATCAGCCGCAGATGGCGCTGAGTCTTGGCGAGGTGGTACGCCGTAAGTTAGGTCCGGAGGGGATCGTTCGCGGCGACGGCGCATACACCTATGAGATCGGCAAGGATCTCGACCTGGAAACGGGTCACAGTGACCACGCGTCAGCCTTCTACATGTACGCCACGCAAGCCGCCGAAGTAGCGGTAGACGAGGACAGCGGTCGTGTGAGAATCCTCCGCATGTCCGCCGCGCATGACGTCGGCAGAGCCATCAATCCGCTGAACTGCGTCGCTCAGATCGAAGGCGGCGTGGTCATGGGCATCGGCTCCGCGCTGCACGAGGAAATGGTAATCGATCAGACCGGCAAGGTCCGCAACCCTTCCTTTCTCGACTATCATCTCGTCACTTCTCTCGATACTCCCGAGCTCATTCCGATCATCGTTGAATGCAACGAACCTGAAGGTCCTTACGGCGCCAAGGGGCTGGGCGAACCGGGGCTCGCCCCCACCCCCGCCGCCATCGGCAACGCCGTCGCCGATGCCTTGGGAGTCAGAATTTACGATCTGCCGCTCAAGCCGGAAAATGTCTTTTGGGCTATTCAGAACAAGAATAAAAAAACCGCCGCCTGATATATTCGATCGTAATCCTTTTCCTTTTCGTCTAAAATACGCCAAATTCCAGCGGCGCAAGGGTTAAGTTTCGCCCTTGCTTCGACATGGGGGGCGACGTGGTTGGTACCAAAAGGAAAAGTTCGTACATTTCTCTTATCCTGACGTTGGCGCTTTCTGCCTCTCGTTTTTCCACTGCGATCGCGGCCGAATCACCGGCAATTGGAACCCCGCGCGGGATTCAAACCGTGCCGGGAATGCCTCCGGTCATCGATCCGAACAATATCTACAGCGAGACGCGGCCTGACAAGCTGAGCGCAACGGTGGCAAAACACCTCGCGCGCGTTTATGTGCCGAACCGTAGTTCTAACGATGTCTGGGTGATCGATCCGGCGACCGATAAAGTCGTCAACAAATTCCGCGTCGGCGTTCATCCGCAGCACGTTGTTCCTTCCTGGGATTTGAAAACTCTCTGGGTCAATAATAACGCTGAAGGCCGAGACGACGGCAGCGTAACGCCCATCGATCCTTTAACCGGCAAACCGGGGAAGAATATTCCGGTCGATGACCCCTACAATATGTACTTTACACCCGACGGCAGCGCCGCGATTATTGTCGCCGAAGCGCGCAAGCGGCTTGATTTCCGCGACCCGCAAACTATGGCGATGAAGTATTCCATAGACACGCCTAATTGCGCCGGCATCAACCATGCCGATTTTTCCATGGATGGTCGCTACGCGTTTTTCACTTGTGAATACGCCGGTAGTCTGGTCAAGATTGATCTAGTCGACAAGAAAGTGGTCGGCTATCTAAAGTTTTCCAAGGGCGGAATGCCGCAGGATATCCGCATTTCTCCCGACGGCAGAATTTTTTACGTTGCCGATATGAAGGCAGCGGGTGTTTTCCTGGTTGAAGGTGAGAGTTTTAAAGAGATCGGTCATATCAAAACCGGCCTGGGCACGCACGGTCTTTATCCCAGTCGTGATGGAACGCAACTCTACGTCGCTAATCGGGGTGTCGCCCGGGTCTATGGCCCTCCCAAAGGAAAAGGCAGCGTGAGCGTGATCGATTTTGCAACGCGTAAAGTGACCGCTGACTGGCCGATTCCGGGTGGCGGGAGTCCGGACATGGGTAATCTCAGTATCGACGGAAATACATTGTGGCTTTCGGGCCGCTATGATAATGCCGTGTACAAAATCGATACGACTACAGGTCAATCAAAGATTATCCCGGTCAAGACCGAACCTCACGGTTTGACCGTCTGGCCGCAGCCGGGCCGTTATTCTCTTGGCCATACGGGAAATCTGCGCTAAACGTATCGCCGCACGTTCTCACAACCTTTTGTTCAATGGGGGTTTTTATGGCAAAGATTGCCGGTCTTCTTCTAATGCTTCTTCTTGTCGGCGCCACGAACACCAACACTCAAGCTGCCAGCGCAGAGCAAAGTTTCTACAAAGGCAAAACAATACGGATCATCGTCGGCTTTGCCGCCGGCGGCGGATTCGACGCCTATGCGCGCGCAATCGCGCGCAATCTCAGTCGGCACATTCCCGGTAATCCGGCAGTCATCGTCGACAACATGACCGGCGCCGGTAGCCGAATCGCCGCTAATTATCTCTATAAAGCACCGCCCGATGGCCTGATCATCGGCAACTTCATCGGCTCACTGGTCTTGCAGCAGATCATGGGCGACAAAAGCGTCGAGTTCGACGCGCGAAAATTCGAGTGGCTCGGCGCTCCAGTGCAGGACGAAACCGTTTGCGCAATCACCAAAGCCAGCGGCATCAATTCCCTGGATGATTGGTTTGCGGCCAAAAAGCCGGTGAAGCTCGGGGGCGAGGCTCCCGGCGCCAACGACTCCGATGCCCCTAGAATTTTGAAAGCGGCGCTGGGTCTACCGATCCAGCTGATCGAAGGATTCAAGGGAACTTCCAACATCCGCATCGCTGCTGAAGCCGGTGAAGTCGACGGCGGTTGCTGGACGTGGGCATCGATCCGAACGACCTGGAGCAAGGGACTGGAGTCCGGCCTGGTAAAGCCAATTATCCAGATCAACCCGAAGAAGGCGGCGGACATTCCCAACGTTCCCAACGCGATCGATTATGCGAAAACAGCCGAGGCCCGCGTGCTGATCGAATCAGGCACGCACGCTCCATCCGCCATTCTGCGTGCCTACGCGGTCGCCCCCGGAACACCGAAGGAGCGGATCAACACTCTGCGCACCGCTTTTAACGCGACGATGAAAGATCAGGAATTTATCGCGGAGATGGATAAGTCGAAGCTGGAAATAAATCCGTTGTCGGGCTCCGAAATGGAGAGCATAGTCAAAAAGCTATTTGGGATGGATGCCGCTAACGTCGCAAAAATCAGAGAGGTCCTAGTTCCTAAAAATTAGCGCCGTGATTGTACGCGTTTAGGACTCCCTCCTTGATGGACAGTCGGTTTGAACTCAGCGGTTGCTGTGCGCTTTCGCCACAGCTTGACCGTTCCAACACGGCGAGGCCGCACGAAATAACGGATTAGCGTGGGTTCAACTGAGCTAGTCCCCGAACACTCGGGCGTACATTTCTGCCAGCGCCGGCTCCATGGTTTTAGCTGCGGCGAGCTCGCGCTGAATCGAGGGATCGATTCGCTCGCGGGCCTTGG
>JAICEJ010000312.1 GCA_025924215.1 Candidatus Binatia bacterium | reverse complement strand
GGCACAAGTTCTGCTTCATTCGCTCCGGTTCCGGGATCAAGAAGCCCGCGGATCTAAAAGGCGGCCGCATCGGCTTGCGCAGCTATGAAAACACCCTCGCCCTGGTCACCAAAGGCATGCTGATGAACAGCTACGACTTGTCGGTCACCGATGTCACTTGGGTAATTGTCAACAAAGAACACGTTGGTTTTAAACTTCCGCCGAACATCAAAGTGGAATTCGTCGACGGCCAACGGAAGCTGGAAGATTTATTGGTCGAGGGCAAGGTCGATGCGGAGGTTGAACCGGATTTACCGCAGCGCTGGATTCGCGACGAAGGAAGCATCGAGAGGCTGTTTCCGGAATTCGAAAAAGAGGAGAAAGAGTACTACCAGCGAACCAAAGTTTTCCCGATCATGCACCCGATTGTAGTCAAGAAGGAAATCCTCGACAGCGATCCCTGGGTGGCCACCAGCCTCTACGAAGCATTTGTGGCGTCACGTCAAGCGTACAACGAGTTTATGGAGCAACCGCACCGGCTCAGTTTTGCCTGGGCACGCTCGTATTTAGAAGAAGAACGGAAGTTTTTCGGTAAAGACCCTTTTTATCAGGGCTTCAGAGAAAACCATCACGACGTGCAGAATCTGATTAAGTTTGCTGGCCAGCAGGGCATGCTCGGGCGTCAATTGACTGTTGAAGAGCTGTTTGCTGAGAACACCCACGGCACGTGATGGCATCCTCATAGTGATAAAAGAAGAGTCCGGTCGCTCGCTTTTTCGGAATTAAATTTGTGAATAGCACAATTGAGAGAGGAGACTAAGATGGCTGAGTATCGAATTATCGATGCGGACGGGCACGTGATGGAGCTTGACAGCGAGCTGCGCGAATTCATCGGCCCGCCTTACAAAGACTTGGAATGGCATCAGAGCTATTCCTTTTGGCCAGGCCTCACAATGGACGGCTATCTGCGTTCGTTGCGCCAGAAAGGCGGCTGGGCGGGCGGCGGCGACGGTCCGAAGGCAAATCATTGGCTCGACTTTCTCGACAAGAACAAGATTGAGCTGACGGTTCTCTACCCGACTCAGGGGCTCACTCATGGAGCGATCCAGGACAGAGACTGGGCCATTTGCATGGCGAGAGCCTACAACGACTGGCTCTACCACAAATTCATGGCAGTGAGCCCGCGCCTGGTCGGCGTCGCGCTTTTGCCGATACAAGATATCGCCGAAGCGGTTAAAGAACTGCGCCGTTGCGTTAACGATCTCGGTATGGTCGGCGCCGTGCTGCCTGCTGTCGCTCCGGCTGGACGGCTTTACAGCGGTCCTGAATTCTACCCGCTCTGGGAAGAAGCGCAGAGGCTGGACGTACCGGTTTCGACCCACGGCGGGCTAAGTATGCCGTCGCTGGGCCTCGATATGGTGAACAACTTCACCATCGGACACACCCTGGAACATCCATTCGCTCAGATTCGCCAGTTCACTGCCTTGATGTTCGAAGGAGTTTTCGAGCTGTTCCCAAACTTTCGCTTCGGCTGCATCGAATGCGGCGTCGGTTGGGTGCCTTACATGATGGACCGAATGGACGAGGAACAGGAGCGTAAAGGTCACTATTCGCCGCGCTGTAAAATGAAACCCAGCGAATACGTCAAGAAAGGAAATATCTTCTTCGCCGTGGAAGTCGAAGAGTCGGCGCTACCGCTGGCCGCGCAAGTCGCCAACGACAATGCGCTTATCTGGGCCTCGGATTATCCGCACGAACGCGATCAGCGCGATTTTAGCCAGGACATTCCGAATTTAATCAACCGCAAAGACGTCAGTGACGAGCTTAAGCGCAAAATTTTTTGGGACAATCCGTTGAAATTTTACCCGCGTTTAAGGGAACAGATAGAGAAGGGCCAAGTATCAAAGAAAGCCGCCAGCGCATAATTCAGGATCGGATGATGGTATTGCGATGATACATGATCACGTTAGTCTAAAACGTGCTAGACCGGGCTCGATAAAGAACAGTTTATGAACCAGGACGAATTCATCGCCGAACTGTGGGGCTATGCCGCGGAGGTTCCCACCGAGCAGCATCCGTGGTTTGACGGAATCATCAAACATCGCTGGACCAGGGAGCAAATCATCCTCGGCGAGGTGCAGCACTATCTGCGCGTCCGCACCAACCCGATCTTCTTTGGCTATATGGCGGTCAATGCCGTATCCGCCAAAGAGTATGCGGTGATGGACACCGTTCTGGAAAATTTCATGGAAGAGCTCGGCGGTAAACGCACGCACATGGATATTATGTTGCAGTTTCTCGAAGAAGGCGGCATCTCGCGGCAGGAAGCCGACACCGCCGAGCCCGCGCCGGGAACCATGGCGGCGATCGAAATGATCATCGGCTGCTGCCAAAGACGTTCGGCGTTGGAAGGAGTGGCCATGCTCGCCTTCGTCGAAAGCCAACTCGGAGGCGCGGGCAAGGTCTCCGAAAAGGTTTATCGTGAACTGACGGAGCACTACGGCTTCTCGCCCCGCGCCGCGGAAACCTATCGGCTGCACGCCGCGCAGGACGAGGGACACGGTAGCCGCCAGATCGATGCGATCCGCTTGCTAGCGAAGGATAGTGAAACTCAAGACAAAGTACGCGCCGCGGTGAAGTTAGGCGTAACCGCTTTCACTCTGGAATGGGACGGCCATGTTCAGGCAATGACCGGCAAAAGAGAATTCTGGGGCGGGGTTGCCGATCTAAAACTGCGACAACCAAAGGTCCGGTTAGCAAAATAATCTTGAGCGTTTTCCTAATGCGTGTTGATCGCCAAGTTATTCTTTCTGGAAACCTAGATATAGCTTTCGCCGTTATGACCTAACCACCGTCGAAACCGAAAACCCGACACCCCGCATCACACCGGCCAAGCCTGTGGTAATTCCCGCCGCAATTTCTGATACTCCGGGTTGTCGGCTTGCTCGCGCCGCAGGCGAGCCAAGGCCTCAATGATTTCCTCTTGAACTAACTTAAGCGAATTGGAGACCATGCCCGTGGTCTCTTCGAAGCCGAGGCCTCAATTGCTGTATCAGCCGCGCATGCGCGTGAGAATGTAAAGATCCTTTTCTTTTCTTGTCATTGCATCACCCGTCAATTCGGAACACCTGAGAACCCAACTTGCTGCACGGTAATCGACTCAGTTGTCGTCTGCGGCTGTCCTTGCTCATTAACCATTATCCGCAGTCGCACAAAAAACCTCCACTGATTTTCCTGCCAGCTCACGAGCAGAATCAAGAATGCATTATCGACAATGGTATTCGGCGGTTCCTCACAAGCGACGGCGAGATCGAGAATGAAATGATCTTGCGCTGCGACTTTTAACGCTGGCCCAAACTTGTGTTCCTCAGCCTTGAATTTTCCATGCGGCAGCCGCACGGAAAGCAGGTTCATCGGTGTTTCGGTCGCGTTTCGCACACGCCATTCGAACAGCCACCGCCCCAAGTTCTCACTCCTGCTGGGCTCGACCTGTTCAACCGCGATGCTCGGGTTTTCGGTCTTCACATCATTGAAACTGAAGCTTCTATTCCAACCGGCAACGAAATCTTGCCTGGCTTCCGTTGGGCGTTCGAACCTTTTGAACCTTTGCAAACATCTTGAACGTTTTGAACTTCTCAGACCTTCGGACAACTGGACTTCTGCAACGGTTGGAACTGTTTTATGGCTTCAGTTTCCCTTCAGCCCGGAGCTCCTGCTGAGCTAGCTTGAGAATTCGATCGTTGACCACGCGGTCCAAAGTGAAATTTTTGTCCACCAAGCCGGCGCGAATGTCCTCATCGAGCATTTGCTGGAGGCCTGCTGTGGCAATGGACAGATCCGAAGTAAGGCCGGGCGCATAGAGATCCCAGGCGGCGCTGACGATGTCCGGCTCGCCCTGCAAGCCTGCCTCGTATCCCGACTTGATCGCTTCCTGCTTGTTGAACTTGGCGAGATTGATTCCTTGTATATAGGCCTTGAGCATACGCTTGCTGGTCTCGGGAAGCTTCTCCAGCATATCATTGCGGGTTACCAGGATGTTTTGCGGAATACCTAATGACTCGCTCATGTTGCTGATGACAGAATAGCCCGCCTTGATGAGCCGAACGCCGTCTTCTGTGGAAAACGGCGCCGCGGCGATGATCCCCTTCTCGATTGCCGCCGCCCGCAAAACCGTGCCGCCAACCGCGCGCAGCACCACGTCTTTGTCGGGATTGAGGTTGTTCTTTTTGAGGAAAGCTTTCATGGCGAACTCGGAATAGGTTCCTGCTCCGGTTACACCAATGATCTTGCCTCTGAGATCTTCCACGCTGCGCGTCTGCTTGTTACCGAGCAGAATATAATTGGTTGTGCTCGAAGTGCATCCAATGATAGCCAAATCCAAACCGCGCGCTTTACTGCGAAAAACTGCTTGAGCGCCGCCGATGGCCGCAAAATCCACTTCACCGGAAACCAGAGCGGCAATCGCCGCCGGACCGCCACGGATAAGAATCGGTTCCACTTGAAGCCCCTGCTGCTTAAAGAACCCGCGCGCAAGCGCTGTCCGAAATGGGATCTCGCTGTTCCATGCCAGGCTGACGAAAACCATGCGCACGTTCTTTTTTTCTTGAGCCCAGGTCACGATCGGCTGCGCCAGCATAGCGGCGAGGACCGCGCCTAATAAGCAGACCGGATAGAAGCTCCGAGAGACCGCTCTAATCTTCATTGGACGTCCATCTCAGCTTTGGGCACAAAACGTTCCGTCTTAGCGTTGAACTGTTGAACCTTTGAACGGTTGAACTTTCGTATTCAAATTGGGGAGTGCCCGCTTGAACGAGCGACATGTTACTACCTTCTCGCGTAGACTGAAGTCCTTCCCGCCTTGTCAAAGCTAATCACCTCGTAGGGTTGCGGATTCGGTCCCTCCATTCCCGGTGAGCCCACCGGCATTCCGGGCACCGCGAGACCCGCCACTGCCGGTCTTTCTTTAAGCAGCCGCTGGATGAGATCCGCCGGCACGTGACCTTCAATAACGTAGCCCTGCACCAGCGCGGTATGACACGAATAGAGCTTCTCCGGTACCTTGTTTTTTAGTTTGAAATCCGCGAGTTGCTTGCCGCTGACGCTCTTCTTTTCAACTTTGAAACCATTCGATTGCAGGTGCCCGACCCACTCTGAACAGCATCCTCAACCCCAGGCCTGATAAACCGTTACCGATGGGGACGGAGCATTTGATTGGGCATCGCCGGGCGCACCGTTCATGAGCAGGAAGAGAAGCACACTAGCAAACCACAAGCGCAAAAAATTCTTTAAAGACATTTTCTTCTCCTGTTGATCGTTAGGAAATCTGAATTTATCAGATACCCCCGGTCCGGCAAAGCAGATTCTTAGAGTGACTCACGTTGACACTGACGCAGACGGCGCGGTATCGGTAAGCTAACTGATTCTCATGAGGGTGGTTCATGAAAAATAATTTCAAAATTCTTGATAGCGATATGCATTTGATGGAGCCGGTGGATCTGTGGGAACGCTATATCGATGCGAAGTACAAAGCCGATGCGCCGCGCGGCCTGACCAGCGACAACGTTCGCGACTTGCGCATGGCGCATCCGGATGGCCGCTACTGGGGATTACCGGCAAGCCACAATCGCAACTCGTCGCACCATCGAGGCCACAACTTTAGGAAAAACCAGAATATCTATAGATCGCATGCCGAGCGCGGCTGGACTGCCGACGTCCAGCTCGAGGCGATGGACATCGAAGGCATCGATGTCGCGGTGCTCTACCCCACCCGCGGCCTGCAAGTCCTGAGCGAACCCGGAATGGAAGCGAAGTTCGCGGCCGCTCTCGCGCGCGCCTATAACGATTGGCTTTACGATTTTTGTAAAACCAATCCGATCCGGCTTCTCGGCGCCGGCATGTTATCGCCATTCGACGTCGATGAGGCGGTCGCCGAGGCGAAACGGTGCGCGACCGAACTCGGTTTTCGCGCGGTTTTCATGCGCTCGAGCATCATGGAAGGACGAAACTGGTTCGACGAATACTTTGAACCGCTTTGGGCGACGTTAGAAGAGT
>JAICEJ010000311.1 GCA_025924215.1 Candidatus Binatia bacterium | reverse complement strand
TTGTGAAAATAATCACCCCATTGAATAAACCCCTGGGTGCCTTCAATGCCGCCGTTCAATGCGAAATCATGAAGCGTTCCTTTGACTTTTAGGCCGCTCAGTTTGAAAATGCCGCCGACTTCCAGGTCTTTCGGTAGCGCGGTGAAGATCTTCGGCACGGCTTTTTTCAACTGATTCAGATCCAGAGGATCGATGTCGAGCTGGCTATCCACTGCAACATTGCGGTAATCGCTTTCGGGAGAGATCGGTCCGACCAGCAGCTTGAGATTGACATTCTGCTTTGCAGCAAAAACTGCCGCCGCGAGATCGATTGATACAGGCCGATCAAAATTGAGGTCTCGTGCCCGTAGCTCTAGTTGCTGAACGGCTAAATCCGTGCCGTCTCTCAGGTCACGGTACCGTGCAACTCCCCCGGATATCTCCACTAGAGAAATCAAAAGGGCGGCACGTTGCCGCGCCGCCTTGTCGCGAGAATCTTCTGTTTCTGCATCTTTTTTCTTGTCGGACCCGCCGAGACTCGCGAAGTTGTAAACACCTTGTCGATTTCGAATGATATTGATCCCAGGCTGATGGAGAATGAGTCTTTTGACCTGAACATCCTTGCGCAGCAGCGGTAGAAGCCTAACATTGGCTTGAAGACTTTTCGCCTGCACGAAAGGATCGGAAGAAAACGACGGATCATCCGCCAGTCTAAAGTTTTCAAAACGGACGCCGATACCGTTCCAGAGATTTACTTCAATATTTTGCACGTCGATTTGGCGTCCAACGGCTTTTTCGGCCTGTTGAATGAGATATTCGCGATTGCGTTGCACGTACGAATTGATGTTCAAAACGGCAACGACAGCGGCAATGACGATTACCAGCAGGATGCCGCCAAATATGAATATCCATTTAGGCATAATTCCCATCTCCTGTCTCAGGAAGGATCGATACGAGCGGCGGGAATAGTTGAAGTCGACTTGCGATGGCCGATGGTCAAGACGATTATTTTTTGAGTATGCACGGCACGAGTACTATATAGTGTAACTGAAAAATGCGCGGATGAAAGCTTTGGCGCTATTCTCTTTGGATGTATCTTCGCTCTAAGCTCACGGCGTAATCCTCAGCCAAGGGCGCGTATCGATTTCCATTTCGGAAAGGACGACGGTCGCCGTAAAGTCCCCATCGAGGACGTTTTTAGGAATGATTTTAAGCCGCTACGCCTCGTCGGTTGGTTTAGGCGGTCACATGGATTAAGCTCTCCATAATCCGCTTTAGTACCGGGAATGATAGTCATGTCATCTCAGCAATCTTCAAAAGTTCTTTCTAACCAGACCAATTTTTGGCGCTCCATTAGCGGGCCAATTATCGGTCTCTCACCCATGGACGGAGTCACCGACGCATCGTTTCGCTACATCACAGCGAAATATGGCGGGCCCGATGTGACATTTACCGAGTTCGTTAACATCCAAGCCGCTTTTCACGCGGCGCACACGCTGATTAAAGATCTGACCTATTGTGAAATCGAGCGGCCGGTGGTGGCGCAGATCTACGGGCGTTCGCCGGACATGTTCTATAGAGTTTCGCATATTGTCTGTGAGCTCGGTTTTGACGGTTTGGACGTCAATATGGGGTGTCCTGCAAAAAAGGTCGCGGCAGCCGGCTGCGGCGCGGCGCTGATCCGAGAGCCGGAACTGGCTCGTACGATCGTCAGAGCGGCAAAACGCGGTATCAAAGACTGGTGCGCCGGACAGACGCTCGGTGATATCCAATTAGAACCTGAACTTATCGAAAAAATCAGAGTTGCCAATCGGTTGCGCACAAAAATGGATGGTCCGAGTGAGCGGCTGCCGATACCGGTGTCGGTCAAGACTCGCTTGGGGTATGACCGCATCGTAGTCGAGGATTGGATGGCAACCTTGTTGGAAGAAAATCCGGCTGCTATCTCTCTCCACGGCCGCACTTTGCAGCAGGGATACAAAGGCAACGCCGATTGGGAAGCCATAGGGCGGGCCGTGGAAGTCGGCAAAGGGTCTGAAACCCTTATTCTTGGCAATGGCGATCTGCAGGATATGACGCAAGTCCAGCGCCGTGTTCGTGAGACACAAGTGGACGGGGTGCTTCTCGGGCGCGTCGCTCAAGGCAATCCGTGGATCTTTAGAGCCAAGCATCAGGTAAAACGCGCGCTCGCAGAAAACCGAGACCCCTCCATTCTCAGCGTGCCTGTTACCCTGGAAGAACGCTTTCGCGTTATCTCGGAGCATAGCAGTCATCATGCGCTGCAGGCACCGGGTGAAAATTTCGTCGGAATCCGAAAGCATCTAACCTGGTATTGCCGGGGTTTTCGCGGCGCGGCGGAAATGCGCTCGCAAATGGTGCGAGTAAAAACCGCCGAGGACGTCAGGCAATGCCTACTTAATTTCACCTTCCAATCTACCGAAGCGGAGCGCAGAACCAACGGGTGGCATGAAGATCCGGCAGCAATCGTAACGCCGGAGCGCCGCGTTTAGCCTCTAAGCCAAGCCAACAAGACTTCGTTGATACCATGAGGCTGATTCTTGCTTCAACCTCACCGCGTCGCCGGGAAATACTGGCGCTTCTCGGCCTGCCGTTTGATGTAATCCAGCCTGATTTCGAAGAAACCTTGTCGTCGCTACGGAGCATCGAAGAAGAGGTTATCGAATTTGCGGTCGGTAAAGCTCAATCGGTGGCAAGGCAGAATCTCCAAGCCATCGTTATAGGTAGTGACACGATGATTTCACTCGATAGGGCGAAAATCGGCAAACCGCGTGACCTGTCCGATGCTCGAGCGATGCTTGTCAAGCTCGCGGGACGAACTCATTTCATTTACACCAGTGTGGCGATCATCGATGGATTTGGTGGCTCTGGCCTGAAGGTCATTGAGAAAGTCAACGTAAGAATGCGCGATTTCTCCGACGCTGCAGTTGAAGACTATCTTGCTTGCGGTGAATCCCTCGATAAAGCCGGCGCCTATTCGATACAAGGCGAGGGACGTCAGTTGATAGCTTCCATTGACGGCGATTATCTGGCGGCGGTGGGCCTTCCACTGAAGGCGATTGCCGACTATCTGAAGGACCGCGGCATTGCTGTCCCGCTAAGCATCGATTCGCTCTACGCGCAAAAATCTTTTTTGAATTGGCAGAGCTTCTGATGGTCGACTAATCAAAACGGAATGACGCATCCGTTCCCTTAACCTGCCCCTTTAGCGACGGCCGGTTAAAAGTCCCTTTGAATCTGACACCCTGGGTTGAATACACACCGCGAAGGTCCAATGCCTTGGGCAATTCTTGCTTGATGACAGGCAAGGCAGCTCGAAGTTTGCCCATATCGAAATGATCAAAACGCAGCTCGCCGTCGAGCGGCAGGTCTCTAAGGTCTTTATCGGCTCCGAGAGGACCTACCGCGGCTCTGATTTTTAGATTCTGTTCCGGCGCAAAGACGGCGATTGCCAGTTCGAACGCAAAAGAGTTCTCGCGGTCCAAATCAGTCGTCTTAAAATCGAGTCGGTCCACCGTCAAATCACTGCCGTTCGTCTGATCGACATAATGAATGGTCCCGTTGATTACCTGAATCAATGAGTTGGGAATTAGCACGGGCGGATAACGTCTCGTTTGGCTCTGGGATGTTACCGATCTCTCACTGCTTTGTTTCCTCGTGCTTTCCGGTCCGATCGAGGAAAAGTTGTAAACACCGGCACTGTCACGGATTATTGTGATCACGGCAGCGTGAACGATGACTTCTTTGACGCGAAGCTGATAAAGGAAAAGCGGCAGAAGCTTGAAAGTCACCGTGACATCGTTGGCAGTCAGAAAAGCGTTCTTCGAAAAGACCGGATCGTCCGCCATGGAGAACTCTTTTAAATGCAATCCAATCCTGGGCACAAAGGTCATCTGTACTTCCTGCGCTGAGATCTTGCGGCCCCAGCTTCGCTCTAGATGCTGCAGTAAAAGGGATTCGCTGTTGGACACCAGCAAGTTGAGGACAAAGACTCCGAGTCCGCCGCAAACTAAGATAAGAATAATGAGGGATCTTCGCATGTTCGGGCAAACGTTAAGCCCGCGCCGCGAGAAAGTCCAGTATGTGTAGGACGGTCCGGAAATCTCCGTACTCGATATCACTGCCAGCTAAGTTCCTGGGGACTCATGTTTGTCGTACTTCTTCTTAGCCGAAGATATTGCAGGGCGAAGCGCCGCTTTCCCCCCGGTGGGTGAATTTAGATTTAGCCGCATGATGAAAACCTTGCGTCTTGATAGTCAATATACTATCACTGGCAAGGCAGGAGGAATCTGGTGCTATTTTTCTCGGCTCTTCACGGAACTCGTGTTGACGTACAAAATAAAATTGCCTCAAACATAGCGAAACGTCAGCCTTGGCTGCGCTCAGCAGGTGTTGTCCGAATCTTGAGCTTAGCTCTCATTCTGTTCTTGCCTGCTTGCTCACTGGTGCCGAGTATCTCTGTTGTCAAAGATGAGCCGATCGAACGATTTCTCAGGGACGAAGCGGAACGAATCCTTGCGGTCACGGAAGACGCAACAAATACATCTAAATATCAAATCGCGATCTCTGATTTCCCGCGCGCAGACATTCTTGGTATGAGCATCGGGCAACGCCGAATTTATATCAGTTACAAGCTCGGCCAACGTGCGTTACACAGTCGGCGTTATCTTTGGCTTCTCAGGCAAACTTTGGCACATGAGATCGCTCACGAGATCGCACGCCACGCCGATTATCAGCAGATTAATTTCAATCGCTCGTCCGACGAATATGGAATGACCAGTGGCGATGTTGGACTACCCTGGTATGTCATCTTTCAGCCATACTCCTTAGAAAAGGAGCTTCAGGCAGACCTTCATGGAATGCAGTATTGGAAAAGTTTGCAATGGGACTGCGGCATTTGGGTACGGATTTTAGAGGACTTCCAACGGCAAAATTATTCCGGCGATAAGAATCATCCGACTCACACCCGTCTAGAGCAGGCAGTTGCCGCCTGCCGTTCAGCCTGAGTATCACCTTTCGGTATAAACTCATCCGAACGGCAGGCATGTGTTTTCCGAAAGCTGGAACAGCGCCTTATTTAGTAAATTAATGATCCGCGTTCGATTTGTCTTTTACGGTCGTTATATTCTTCGCGGCCTATGCGACCAGCTCGAAAATCGTCTTCTAGCTTATCCATTTGCCGCTTGTTATTGTATTCGTAGCCTCCGCCGGCGCCCAGAGCACCGACCGCTGTTCCACCCCAAAATTGCGGGCTGCATCCTGCCTGGGCCAGTGCGGCGGTAAACAATAGAACATAAATAGCACGTTTCATAGTTGGTCTCCTTTCCCTATTCTTGTTACCATCAAAAAAGGCAATTCTCATGCCGCACCGGCTTTTTTAAACTTTTTGGGTTAGCGCATCGCGCATGTCGCATTTCTGTTGCACTGTTGGAATCCGTTCTCAGCGTTAGGACAGACCTCCACAATAACTTCACCTGCGACTTCCGCTACGGTGTAGGTGAGAGCATGCACTCACTATTGACAGAGGAGAAACGAGCATGACATTAGCTGCTGATCTTGCCGCACGTAGAAACGACCGGTACCTTGCCCTTATCTTGGACAATGAGGTCACGGTGGGAAAATTTGTCACGCAACCGCCGCTTCATTGGACTCGCTGTATTCAGCGCGATGAGCTGTTTCAAGTTGCAGAAGGTTATCCAACCCTACTGACCGAGGCACAAGCGACGCTGGAAATGAGGAACTGGGATGATGTCTCATCAAGAGCTATCATTGCTGCATTGCCGGCGCTTGGTGAATCCGTCGATTACATCATCTTCGGCAATAATGCAGGACAGGGCTTGCCGCTGGCGCAGAGCTTATCGCGTAATCTGATAGCCGAACGTGCCGCGGTAATTTACGCTGAAAGCCTGCCGCAGATGAGCCAATACCAGCAGCTTGGCTTTCGCAATTTTTTTCGTAGAAGCGAGGCTGCCGAGCGGCTTGTCGATCTGGCAAAGAAATCTCAGCGTCCTTTGGAGCTCTTGTTCATCAACACTATT
>JAICEJ010000310.1 GCA_025924215.1 Candidatus Binatia bacterium | reverse complement strand
CTTCGATGTCCGGCAGATTCAGATTCACAAAACGAGAGTCTTTACGTCCTTTGGGCACTTCGATGGCGGCGTGAAAGTCCACCAATTTTTTGTTTACCAAATCATGCTCAATGACCGTACTTGTTGAAGCGACCTGCGCGTCCACCTCCCCACGCGCGAAAGCAACGTCCAGATCTTCATTTTCATATCCTGGGATGAACCGAGGTTCTTTCATATCCACGAGGTAGGCGCTCACGCGGCTCTGGATATACCCGGTATGGCCTACAGGAGCGCTGCCGATGCGGACTCCCGAAGCCGCGCGGAGTTTAGCCAGAGATCTAGACCTGCTTGCTTACGCGTATTGAACAAATAGTAAAGGACATGTTCCGTCGTTCCCAGATAAACGAGCTTATCGATATCGTACTGAACACCGGATTCCCCTAACACCGCGTAAGGTATGATGCTGCTGGAGATTCGGAAGAGCGTAAGACCATCGGCGCGTGCCGTATTGTAAAGATGATTGGCCGCCTTTCGCCCACCTGCTCCCGCCATATACTGAAACGTGATGGTTGGACTCCCCGGAATGTGTTTGACAAGAACTGATGCCAGGGCTCTCGCGCGCTAGTCACCCATTCCGCCGGGCCCGGCGCCGATGATGAGAGTTATGGTTTTTCCCTGATAGAAGGGCGCTTGTGAAAAAACTGGATCAGCATCAATTGTCGTCAGCATAACGGACACAACAAAAAAGAGACCGAGCGCGGGAGCGTAGTGGGATCCAAAGCGACGCATAATGACTCCTTCAGTCAACAAGTTCCTATGCAAAAACTACATAGCGCGATTGGACACGCATAGGCGGATTCACAAATTAGGTCAAGCGCAAAATGGCAGAATTCGCCGGCGATTAAAATCGTTCAATTGGTCGCTCCAGGCTAAGCAGTCGTTGCCCTTGACGCGACTGGAGATCCGGTCGCGATCATGCGAATTGTCCATGCCCGGATTAACGAAAAAACCAGCAGTGTCGCGACGATCAACAGAGTCAGAAAAATCCATAAGACAATCCAATACGTCTGAGTCTTGTCGTAGATCACGCCCGCGAGGACCGGACCGGCAAAGCTTCCCCACATGTAGAAAAAACTCATCATTCCCCTAATCGTAGCGAAGTGGCGGCGGCCGAAAAAATCTCCGACAGTTGCCCAGACGATGGGGAATGAGGCATCGAGTAGAGTGAAGCCGATGGCAAATAACCAAAGTTGATAATGAGCCGAATCGAATAGAAGCGGCACCACCGAGACTGCAGGGAGCAAGTGGCAGGCGGCTAGAAGCTTGGGTTTGTTTACCCGATCTGCGATCCAGCCGAGAACAAAGTGCGCCACTAGATTGACCAGCGCGAAGATGCCAAGCAGGGAAGCGGCGGCGCTCTCTGACATCCCCTTCCAGACCATCAGTGGAATAAAGTGGACCGTGGCTGCGCTATAACAAGTCACTCGAGCAGTCATCGCAGTTACCAGCACCCAGAACATCCATGTCTTCATCGCTTGCCTGCTGGTGAAATCGCCCTTGGCATTTCGGTCTGCCGACCTTATCGACGAATCTGCGTCCTCATTCAGTGCCGTAGCTTCTCCATCCGGGAGCAGCCCCATGCTTTCCGGGGAACGCTTCAAGTGAAAGGTAAGAGGCAAGCAGACTAGTAGAAAAACACAGCCAGAGAGAAAAGCTGCCCAGCGCCAACCTATCGACGATACTCCGATCGCCAACAGCGGAGATATCAGCGCGCCGCCGATAGGTACTGCGGCGCTGACTACTGTCATCGCGCGCGCTCGCTGACGAATGAACCAGCTGTTGGCGACTACCATTGGCGAGTGGACAAAACCGGCAACGAACGCAAGAGAGATCACGCCGAGGTAGACGATCATGAAGCTTGCATAGCTATCGGCCCAGGAGAGAAGGATGTAACCGAGACCGGCGAGAAACACCGCAGTGACCATGATTGGGCGCGGGCCATAACGGTCAATGAGGTAACCGACGAGCGGCGCTTCGATCGCACCCTGCGCCCGCGAAAGCGAAAACGCCAGCGATGTTGCTGCCCGGCTGATTCCTAGATCCTGGCTAATGGGAAGGAAGAAAACAGTGAAGCCAAACTGGTGCAATCCACCGCCAACGATGCGGATAACTGAAACCAATCCGACCATACGCCAGCCGTAATAGACATCCGATAAAAGATTGAAGAAAGGATTGAAGCTCATGGTGGCGAGAGAAAAGATACAGTGGCGACGGTATGTTAACTACCATAGTGCGTCAAGCGATGAAGAACTGTTTTCATGTGCGACGGAAAATTTTAGGTCGAAGGTCGCCTATGTCGGCTGACTTGAGCTTGACAGAAACGCAGTCCCCATTTAGCGTCGCCCATACATGGCAATCCGAGCATATTGAACAGACGCTTTGATGTCGCGCCAAGAGGTGACGTCGGTTCATTGCGGAACAACGCCTCACAAAATACGCTCAAGCAAAAATACTCTATGAAGAGAATCGGGGGAGAGCGTTGGGCGGCTGCGTCGTGACTAAAGGATTTAGGATTTGACAACCGAAGAGCACCCAGGTTCACCGGGATGGCCGCCGCGCACAATCTAGAGGAGGCAAGAGCATGGAAATTTTAGTCGAGTATCTGAAACTAATTGGATGGGGCATCGTAGGCATCGTCACAATGGTTCTGTCCCTCTGGGTCTTATTATTAGTTTTCACGTGGCTTACGCCTGTGGATGAGTGGGAGGAGCTGAAAAAAGGCAATCTGGCGATCGCTATCGTTATGGCGGCTGTGATCATCGGCTTTGCTCTGGTGATCTCGTCGGCCATTGCGCCGCCAAATTTTGCTCCATGAGCCGAGAGGGCCCGACGTGAGCACTCATGATGATCAGGAAATCTACCGTACTTATTGTCCGATAGCATCTGGTTCCCTAGGCGGCTGGGGCGCGCCCTAGCGATCTCCAGGCCGTAGCTTCTTTTCAAAGTAACGCTGATAAATATGGTAGAGCGTCTCCATGGAGGCGATGTCGATCCATTCGTTCTCAGCGTGCAGATTGCCGACATAGGGTCTGGACATGATCACCGGTATTCCGTAGCCGCAAATGAAGCGGGCATCACTTCCGCCGTGCTCGCGGATCAGTGTTACCGGTTTTTGCGTGATTTCTTCGGTCGCCGTAAGAAAGAGCGGATCAGGCGAAACCTTAGTCGGCTCAGCGCTGACAAGCACTTCGAGCTCCATTTTATGCTCCATGAATCGTTTTAACTGGGAAATTACCTGGTTCGAGCTGTAGGGGGGCGGGAAGCGAACGTCACAGACCGCTTCGGCGAACGATGGAATGCGGTTCGATACACGATTCTCGGTCTGCATCACAGTGACCGCGAAGGTCGGGTGCCAATGTCCGTCGGCGCTCTTGAGAGTCTCAAAATAATTGCGCACCTCGGTCAACTTGGAAATCAATTTCTCTAAAGGATTTTCAGCGAGCCACGGCCGCGAAGCATGGCCCGAAGAGCCATGCGCCTTAAGCTTCAAGTGAAGAATGCCCTTTTCTTCGATGGCTATTTCGTTGAGAGAGCCGGAGTCAGGGATGATAGCAACGCCGCACCGGAGCCCGACTTTTTCGAACAGAAAGCGTGTGCCATGATTACCGCCGTTTTCTTCGTCCGAGGTTACCGCGAGGCCGAGTGAAATTCCCGAACAGCGCTCATGGAAGTCGCGGAAGATTTCTAACAATATTGCTAACTCGCCTTTCATGTCGCCGCTGCCGGGCCCGTAAATTCTCCCGTCATTAACGGACGAGTGGTACGCCGCGCCTTGGGGCCGTGCAACGACGTCCAGATGGGCAAGCAGCAGAACCTCAGGCGCTGAAACATTGCGCGGCAGGATCACCGTAGATGGACTGCCTTTTTCACAAAACCGGCGAACCGTCAGTTCATTGGGCAGTTCCACGTGATTGACGACAAATTCCATGCAACGCTGGATATCCTCCGGACGATCGCGCGTGCTCGGAATGATGATCAAATCGCGAGTGAGCTCGATTAGCCGCCGGCGCAGAGATTCGTCTTTACGGCTAGTCTCGGTCATAACCCCATTCGACCGGCAACTCGGTCCAGGCTTTCGCCAATACCACGCTGCATTGTTCGTGGTCTTTTCCCAGGCAGAGAAACTGACCTTTGATGACTTTGCCCTGGTTATCAATGTTAAAATTAAAAGGAATGATTCCTTCGTCCTTGCCCGGCCGGTAGAGCACTTGTGCGTGATCAATGAGGGAGAGAAGCTGATCGCCATCCAGCGATTTGCGAAACTGAATATTGCGCATCTTCCAACAACCGTCAGGCGTAAAGTGTCTCGCCAGCACTGCGGGATACGTTGCCCCCGTCACCCGTGCATTGATCTCGCAGATAATGACCTGATTGCGTCCTTCTTGTTCTATCACCACAAAGTCGGTGCTGGCGGTGCCGCGGTAGCCTTGAGCGTGCAGCCATTCTCCAGCGATTGCGCCTTGTCGGAAAAGCTCTTCCTTGAGCTCAGGATGTTCTCGAATGTAGGGTGGCGGTGACATGTTGCCCTCATGAACGCTGGCGTCACTGAGAATCTGCTCGGTCCAGTCGAACAGGGAAACAGTGTCATCATCTAAAAACATCTGGATGCTGGGAGAGCCGATGTGACGGACTCCAGGTCTTTCTTCATCGAGCCAGCCTTGCACCATGCACGGCCCTTCGAAGAAGAGATAGTTGGGTATGCTGTCGAGCCGCGGATTTTGAGTATTGAGCTTGATCATCCCATAGCCGGAAGCGCCGATCTGGGCTTTAACCACTGCCGTTGAGTAACCCAACTGTCGCAAGCGAGCGAGCGCGGCCGGTACTTCTCGGGGAGTCGCCGCAAGAAGAGTTTCGAAGACCGGCAATCCTCGTTCGAGCTGATGGCGGTACAGAAGATATTTGTTATTCCCGTTTTTGCTTCCTTCAAACGTACTGATGGTTCGCTTATTCAACCCCGTCGCAACTTCGACGAGAAGGCGATCCGTGACAAAACCATCCACCCATGTTGCCGCATGCGCTTTCAAATCTTCGACTGGCAGCTCGACTTCAGAATCTTTTATGCCTGTGACGAGATCCTGATAGCCCCGATGATCCAACACGGCAAAACTAGGCAGAGACAATCGCAGATCGCCCGAAAGGTAATCCAACAGGTTGGGTTCGGGAGGGGCTTCTAAAAAGATCTTGTTAGGCCCTCGTCTAAACAGCAAATTTAGGATGGAAATGACTCTGCTGCCGTAGGAATGGGCGCCGTAAATCTGACTGATAAGGTCGTTAACTTCTTCCTGATTATCGTAAAATATCGAATGCATGTTGCAGAAGAATAGAACGTTGCGGTCCCAGAACTGTGGCAATCGACCCGGGGTAATCTTAACTTCCGGTGCCATGTGCCTTAGACTACCATGCTGGATGATTAATGCACATGGATCCATCGAGAACGGCTCGGTCGGTGCGTGGTTCGTTAGCGCGTGCTACAGATTGACGATGCTTGCTTGCAGGGGTTTGATTTCGATACATACTCTCAGAAGATCACGTAGAATTAGCTTTGCCGCTAAATCGCCCGAACAAACATTAGGGCGCCAAAGCCGCATGCGTGATGCACCGAAGAACGCCCATCAGTGATGAGTAGACGTATATCAACAGCCGTTGTGGAGTTCCTCAAGGTTTGGGGTCTATTGGCAGTGATCGTTTTGGTGGGCTTCTTAATCACCTACCAGTATGTCGGCGCGCCGCCACCAAAAGTCGTGCGGATTGCAACGGGAGCGAACAACGGGGCCTACTATACCTTCGCCCAGGAGTATGCGCGTTTGCTGGCCAGCGACGGTATCACCCTTGAGGTTGTTCCCACGGCAGGATCTGTACAGAACCTGGAACTGCTGAAGAGTGGCGAAGTGTCGCTGGCACTTATCCAGGGCGGCAGCGCAACTAGAGACGATAAAGAACGTTTGCAGTCGCTAGGCAGCTTATTTCTCGAACCTGTCTGGATTTTTGTCCGCAGGCAGAGCGCCGTAAAACGATTTCTGGAATTG
>JAICEJ010000309.1 GCA_025924215.1 Candidatus Binatia bacterium | reverse complement strand
TCTTAATGCACTACTTCGTTCCAGCAGTTCCAATCGTTCCACCAATATAAGATGTTCCAACAGTTCCAGCTGTTCCATGGTTCCAATCGTTTCGGAGTTAATCGAAGATCCGTACTCCTGGTATTTAACCGCTGGAACGTTTGGAACGATTCGCGGTCAGCCGCGAGTAAGTACAAACACTCCACCAACAATGAGCCCCGCCGCCAGGCCGTCACGTAATGTCACCACTTCAATGCCTCTTAAGGTAAAGCGCACCAGCGCGAACGTGACTAACGGAGAGATGCGCCACATCGGCGAAACCAGTACCGCCGGTGCGTGGATCAATGCGAAAAACGTGAACAATGATCCGAGAGCTTCAGTCAGGCTCGAAATGGTCACCAACCCCAGTGCCTTCAACGGCATGGGCTCCCATTTTGCTTTGACCGAAAAAAACCGACCGAGGGTGAGCATCACCAGCAATGCCGTGGCTTGCGTAATGAAAGCGCCGAGAATCGGCAGACTCACCGCGTTGATGCCGATCTTCTTGAATATTGGGTTGATGCCGAAACAAATCGCCGCGAGAAGCGGAAACAAAAAATATTCGAGACGATTGGGGCCTCCCGTCGAGGTTTTCTCGGTGCGAGTCAGAGCGGCGATGCCGGCGACGATTAATAGAACTCCAGCCAGGATCAACCAGGACATCTCTTCGCCAAGGAAAATGACCGCAAGAAAGGTCGTCAGAATCGGCGAACCGTTCTTCACCGATGTTGCTTTCGACGCCCCGACTCGATCGATGCCCTTATAATAGAAAATCTTGCCGAAGCTGGCGCCGATGGCGCCGGCAAGAAAAAACGCCCAGAAAGCGCGGCTGGTAAAATCCAGATAAGCAAGTTCGCCGTGATACGCCGCCAGCACTCCAAGAAGCAAGACCGACAGGTATTGCTCGGTCAAGGTCGCCGTTCCTACACTGGTGTGCTTCAAGGCGCGCTTGAGCGCGAGCGGACCCATGCCCCAGAGTGTACCGGCCAACAAGGCATAGGCCATGCCGGTTTGCAGCTCCGTGGTCATCATCAAATTATCAGCAAGCTAGTTATTGAGTCTTCTCTCGCTTTTGCGGTGACGACTGCTTTTCCAGATCTTCGACGCCTTTCTGCATTCCTTCATACATCTGCTTCTCTCGTTGCGATCCTTCCTGAAGCGTCTTTTGAATTTCTGCGTTCCGCGCTGCGCTGTCCTTATCATCTTTGCCGCAGGCGGATAGTGCGATTCCCAGAGCGAGTACCATCCCCATGATTAACGCCGTTCGCATATTGTTGGTCCTTCTTTCGTTGCTATTGTAGTCGAGTTACTTAGCAGAAAAATTTGCCGAGCCGCAACTCGATATTCTTCGCTTTCCTCACCGTATTGGTTCTGCTACACTCGGTGGAACGTGATGCTTCGCTCGTTTTCTTTGCTGATGCTCTCGTCGCTCACGCTGGCTGCAACTTTCACTTCCGCACAAGCACCCGCGCCGGCAGCCAGACCGAAGGTGAGCTCCACCCTGGCGGTGCGCAAGCCCGGCGATTGGAAACTTCTCGACTCCGGCATTGAACACCGCAAAATGACCCTTGAGCGTTCTGACCCGAGCTATTCGTTTGATCTCAACCTTGTCCGCTTTGGCCGTCAGCGCGTTTTACCCCGCATCATCAGCAGTGGCCAATTTCAGCTAAAGAGCGCCGACGCGAAAACGCTGGCCCAGCGAAGTGGGGCGGTGGCCACTATCAATGCCAATTACTTCGACGAGAAAGGCAAGCCTCTGGCCTTCCTGAAGACGGCGAACCAGGAGATCAATCGCAGCGTTTCTAAACACGCTCTCTACACCGGCGTCTTTGGCGTGCAGGATTCAATGCCGTTCATTGTGCATCGTGACGAGTTTCAACTCACCGATGCGCAGGAAGCGATTCAGAGCGGACCGTTGCTATTGAAGCAGGGGGCTGCGGTGCCAAGTATTCCAGGCGCGGGCCGATACAGCCGGCGCGCGGTAATCGGCATGGACAAGCAGCAGCGTCTTATCGTCGGCGTTACCGATACCGTTCTTGGCGGTTTGAGTTTTGCCGAATTGCAAGAACTGTTTTCCCGGTCGGAATGGCAACTGGAGACGACGGAATTGTTGAATCTAGACGGCGGCGGATCAGCCCAGCTTTACATCAAGACCAGGAGCCATGAGGAGTTTATCAGCGGCACCTCAGAGGTACCCGTAGTGATCGGCTTCTTCAAAACCGGCAATTAGAACAGCGTGGAATATGCGATCCGGCTCCATTCCACAGCCCGCGTCGGTAGAATCCCTAGATAGACCGTTGCTACTGTCGCGAGCGCGACCGCGACATAGAGGGAGGGAGACTCGGCAAGGGATTTTCCCTGCACCCCGCCCTCGCTCATGTACATCATCACGATAACCCGCAAATAATAGATCAGCGACAGCAAACTGTTGAGCACACCGATAATTGCAAGATCGGTGTAACCGGCGGCGATGGCTGAACGAAAAATGTGAAACTTGCCGGTGAATCCCGCGAGCGGCGGAAACCCCGCAAGCGAGAGCATGAAGAAGGTCATCGCCATTGCTAAGAACGGCCGCTTAAAACCTAAACCAGCAAAGTGTCCGTATTCTTCCTTGGGACGGTCCCTTTCAGTCAATGCTGTGATCACGGCAAAGGCACCAAAAGTCACCGGCACATACGTCGCGAGATAAAATAATACGGATGTGCTACCCCACTCCTCACCTGCGACAATGCCGATGAGTATATACCCCGCGTGGGCGATGCTGGAATAAGCCAGCATGCGCTTGACGCTTGATTGCGAGATCGCCAGTAGATTGCCGAGAGTCATCGTCACAATGGCAAGCACGCGCACGGCATAAGCCCAGTCGCTGTCCAAGGGTGATAGCTGGTGCATCAGAATGCGCGCCCAGGCGGCAAACGCCGCGGTTTTCACGGCGACCGACATAAAGCCGGTAACCGGGGTGGGCGCTCCCTCGTAAACATCGGGTATCCAGAAATGAAACGGCACCGCACCCACTTTGAACGCGAAACCGACCAAAAGCAGCAAACCGCCCACCGAAAGATATCGCGGCCATTGTTCTTGCGGCTCCAATAGATAGGTGGCAATTTCGGTCAGATTGGTCGTCCCGGTAGCGCCATAGATTAAGGCGATGCCGTAAAGCAAAAAGCCGGTAGCGAAGGAGCCCATTAGAAAATACTTCATGGCTGCTTCGCTTGACCTAGCGCTGCTCCGCCAGATGCCGGTCAGCACGTACACCGCAACCGACATGGTTTCCAAGCCAAGAAAGAAAACGATCAGATCATTGGCCGCCGCCATAACGATCATACCGGCGGTGGCAAACAGAATCAGCGAGTAATATTCGCCTTCGTGAATGCCGGCCTCCCTGACGTATCGAACGGAGGAGAGAACCGTCAAAATCGCGGCACCGACAAATAGTTGGGTAAAAAACAAGCTGAAGTTGTCCAACAGAAATGTGTCTGCGAATGCTCCTTCGCGGCTCCCCCAGAGCAGCACCGCGTCTACGGCGCACAGCGCCAAGCCGAAAATACTGATCCAGGCTAGAAGCGGCTTCTCGTGTTCGGCGAAAAATAGGTCAAGCAGCATGACCACCAAAGCCGCCAGCACGACTTGCGCTACCGGCAAAAGCGGTACAAGATTAACGTCCATCGCTGTTTATCTCTCCGCTGGTTGCATGATTGGTAGCGACAGGCGCAGTTTGCGAGCCACGGATTCTTTGCAAGGTAACATCGACAGAAGGCTTCATCCGGCTCAGAAAAGGTTGCGGATAAATTCCCATGATGATGATCAGCGCGATAACCGGAGCGAGAATAAGCAGCTCGCGGCGATTCAGATCGGTAAGCTCCTGGTTTTCAGGATGGATCATCGGTCCGAAAAATACCCGCCGAAACATCCAGAGCATATAGATGGCGCCGAGAATGACGCCGGTAGCCGCAGCGGCGGTCCATCCCGGTTTGACGCTGAAAGCTCCCAGCAGGATTAAAAATTCTCCGATGAAGCCGTTCAACCCAGGCAAGCCGATGGATGCGAATGTGACAATCAGAAATAACACCGAGAATACCGGCAGTTGGTGCCACAACCCGCCGAAGTCGGCGATCATGCGCGTATGACGCCGGTCGTAGAGCATGCCGACCAAAAGAAACAACGCTCCGGTGGAGAGGCCATGACTGATCATCTGATAGATCCCGCCCTGAATGCCTTGGATATTGAGAGCGAACAGCCCCAACATGACAAAACCCAGATGGCTGACCGAAGAGTAAGCCACCAGTTTCTTCAAATCCGGTTGCATCATTGCCACACCCGCGCCGTAAATGATGCCGATTACCGCCAGCGCGATGATCATCGGGGTCAGCACCAGCGCCGCATCGGGGAATAACGGCATCGCAAAGCGCAAAAAGCCGTAGGTGCCCATCTTCAGCAGGACGCCCGCGAGGATCACCGACCCGGCCGTGGGCGCCTCGACGTGAGCATCGGGCAACCAGGTGTGAAACGGAAAGAGCGGCACTTTGATGGCGAAGGACAAACCAAAGGCCAGGAAGAGCCAGATTTGCTCGTTGACAGGCAAGCGCAAATTATAGAGCTGCAACAAGTCGAAAGTCATGACCTGATTCACATGAGCATAACGGCTGGCCAGATAAATAATCGCCACCAGCATGGGCAAGCTGCCGGCCATGGTGTAAACGACAAACTTCAGCGCGGCGTAAATCCGCCGGGTGCCGCCCCATACGCCGATGAGAAAGTACATCGGCACCAGCATCACTTCCCAAAATACATAAAAAAGAAAAAGATCGAGCGCTACGAATGCGCCGAGCATGCCGGTTTCCAAGACCAGCATGAAGAAAAGATACTCCTTGATTCTGTCCTGCACCGTCCAGGAGGCGACAATCGCCAAGGGCATGAGAAACGTCGTCAGCAAAACTAAAAACAGACTGATGCCGTCGATGCCGACGATATAGCCGATGCCGAAGGCCGGCATCCACGAGATTCTTTCGACGAACTGCATTTCGCCCGCTCCGGGGTCAAAAGCCTGGAAAAGGCGCAACGACCAGATAAAGGCGGCGATACTCGAAAGCAGAGCTAAAGTTAACAGGGTTTGCCGTTGCTGCCGCGGAACCAGCAGTAGCACCAAGGCGCCAATCAGAGGCAGTAGGAGGAGTAGACTAATATCGCCCGGCAATCGAAACATAACTATTGCTGTCGTAGATAATAAAAAAGCAGCGCCAAAGTTCCAGCGAGAAAGCCGATGAGATAGTGCTGGATATTGCCGGTCTGAGATTCACGCCAGATAAGGCTAAAGCCCCTTATTAATTTCGCCACGCCGTTGATCAAGCCGTCGATCACGCCAGGATCAAAAACTCGAGCCAACCAATCCGAAGCGGCTGTAAACGGCCGCACAACCAGCCGATCATAAGCGTCATCGATGTGGTAACTGTCGAGCAGCAGCCGGTAGAGCCCTGTGCCACCCGCAGTAGCGGGCACGGCGGCTTCGGCTCGGCCGTACCTGGCGTACGCCAGGTAGATGCCGAGCGCAACGACCGCTAGGGTTATGGCCGTAACCAGAAGTTCCGTGGTAACCGGCGCATGCTCCGCTGAATGGCCGCCGCCGAAGACCGGTTGCAGCCATTGATCCCAGACGCTACCCCACAAATATTCCGGCGCGCCCAACCAGCCGCTAAAGATAGAGCCCACTGCGAGGATCACCAGAGACACGGTCATAAGCGGCGGCGATTCGTGGATATGCGCTTTGGTATGATCATCGGCTTTTAAACTGCCATGGAAAACCATGAACAGTTGCCGGAACATATAGAAAGCGGTCAAACCGGCAGTGATGATGCCGATGGACCATAAACCGTATGATTCATCTTCGAATGCCTTCCAGAGAATTAGGTCCTTGGAAAAAAAACCGGCCGTAAACGGTATCCCCGCAATCGCCAGGGTGGCGATCAGATAGGTCCAGTAAGTTTGAGGCATGGCGCTTTTCAAACCGCCCATCTTGCGCATGTCTTGTTCTCCCTGCAGCGCATGAATCACACTGCCGGAACC
>JAICEJ010000308.1 GCA_025924215.1 Candidatus Binatia bacterium | reverse complement strand
TCGGAGATTATCGAAGAACAAACTCGGGTGTCAACTGGAAACACCTGTGTGTGGTAGTTCAGGAAAATATCACGCTGACTTGTTCAGCGATTCTGACACTGTGGGGTAAGATCTTCTTGATACGGAGACGGGATGAGCGAAGACAAATCACACTGAGTCAGAGAGCAAGAGACCGACTGCATTTGCCAACCGTTTGGCGACGGCCGCGGCGCCACATTAGGTCGGGCTCCGTTATCGAAGAGCACGAACTGCGCCGAAGCAGATTTGCTGTCGCGGCAATAAGACTGGACGGATTAAGGGTGGATTGTCAATATCGCCGGCATAGCGCTTGCGGCCGCGCCACGCCCGAGGACCCTGAATGGGCTCTCGCCACCTGCTTACAATAAAGTGGATTAGAACCGGAAATTTTTGCCTCTGGCAGACCTTGACTAGTCCCTTATCGCGATTAAATTTCAATCAGAAATTAACGATGACAAAAGGAGGAATTAGGTATGTTCGGTGAACTGATGAGATTTAATCCGTCGGAGGAACTGTCAAATTGGCACCGTGATATTGACGACCTGTTTAGTCGGTTCTTCGGACGCTCTGAAGCTCCTTCTTCTTTGGGCAACTGGGTGCCTCGGATGGAGACCTACCGCAAGGACAATGAGTACGTCTTACGATTCGATCTCCCGGGTGTAAATCCCAACGACGTTCAGGTCCACGCGGAAGGAAATGTTCTGTCCATCTCCGGGGAACGAAAATCAGAAGAGAAGAAAGAGGGTTACCAGGAGACATTTTACGGCAAATTCGAACGAACGGTAGCTCTGCCTCAAGGCATCGAAGCTGACAAGATCGCCGCCCGCTATGAACATGGTGTTCTTGAGATCCATGTGCCGCTTCCGGCGCAGCTTGCTGGACGCAAGATCCCGGTTCAGATCGAGCAAAAAGAGAACAAGAAGTTGGACTCCAAAGCCGCGTGATTTATAACCGGCTTTTTACCCGCCTCTCGGCGGCTACAAAGGTCCCCCCAAGGGGACCTTTTTTTGGTCCCTGACGGCTTTGTTCATGGCGGGTACCCGTCGGCGAACAGGAATCTTCGATCTCGAACTCTTTTGATGTGGAATTTGCTTGGCGGGCGCAGTCACTCTTTATCAGATCGCTACTCATCCAGAATTTCTAAACAGCGAAACCGCCAGCGGCGGTAGGGTGAGGGTCAACGAATGCGGCCGCGCATGGAGCGGGATCGGCACGGTTGAGACGCCGCCCAAGTTGCCCATATTGCTGCCGCCATAACGGGCAGAATCGCTGTTCAACAATTCTTCCCAGTGCCCTGCCCGCGGCGCTCCCAATCGGTAGCTGTAGCGTGGCACCGGGGTAAAATTACAGACCACTAGAATCAAATCCTGGGTCGATTTACCCTTGCGAATGAGACTGATCACGCTATGCTCGGCATCGTCACAATCGATCCACTCAAAGCCGCCGGGATCACAGTCGAGCTCATGAAGGGCGGGATCGTTGCGATACAAATGATTGAGATCGCTGACCCAGTCCTTTAATCCTCGATGCATTGGATCGCTCAGCAATTCCCAGGGCAAGCTGCCGTCATGCGCCCATTCGCTGGGCTGGCCGAACTCGGCGCCCATGAAAAGCATCTTCTTGCCCGGCTGCGCGTACATATAGCCATAAAGCGCGCGCAGGTTGGCAAACTTCTGCCAGCGGTCGCCGGGCATCTTGCCCAGTAAGGAACCTTTGCCATAGACCACCTCGTCGTGAGAAAGCGGCAAGACAAAGTTTTCATGAAATGCGTAGATCATCCGAAAGGTCAGCTTGTTGTGATGATAGCGCCGGTGCACCGGATCGCGGCTCATGTACTCCAAGGTGTCATGCATCCAGCCCATGTCCCACTTCAGCCCAAAACCTAGTCCGCCGAGATAGATGGGACGCGAAACCATCGGCCAGGAAGTCGACTCTTCGGCGATTGTCTGGATCGCCGGGTAATGCCGGTACACCTCCTGGTTCATGCGTCTAATAAAATTAATCGCTTCCAAGTTTTCATGACCGCCGTACTTGTTTGGAATCCATTCGCCCTGCCGGCGTCCGTAATCGAGGTAGAGCATGGAAGCTACGGCGTCGACGCGCAAATCATCGACATGATAACGGTCGAGCCAGAACATGGCGTTGCTGATCAGAAAGCTTTGCACCTCCGAACGGCCGTAGTTGAAAATGTAACTCTTCCATTCGGGATGATAGCCTTGGCGCGGGTCGGCATGCTCGTAAAGATGCGTGCCGTCGAAGAATGCCAGGCCATGCTCGTCGGTGGGAAAGTGCGACGGCACCCAATCAAAAATTACCCCGATATCGTGCTGGTGCAGATAATCGATCAGGTACATCAAATCTTGCGGCGTGCCGTAGTTCCCGGAGGGGGCAAAGTAACCGGTGATCTGGTATCCCCATGAGCCAAAAAATGGGTGGTCCATGATTGGCAGAAACTCCACATGGGTATAGCCCAGATGCTGAAGGTATTCGGCCAGCGGGGCAGCCAACTCTCGGTAGGATAAAGAGCGATTGCCTTGCTCGAGCACGCGGCGCCAGGAACCGATGTGCATTTCGTAGATCGCCATGGGTTTGTCTAGGCGGTTATGCTGCAGGCGCTTGGCCATCCACTCCTGATCGTTCCACTGATAGTCGAGATCCCAGACAATCGATGCGGTCTTGGGCGGAATCTCATTAAAGCAAGAAAAAGGGTCGGCCTTGTCGACGCGGTAACCGCTTACTCGCGAGCGGATGTGATACTTATAAAGACTGCCTTGACCGATCCCGGGAACGAAGCCTTCCCAGATCCCGGTACTGCCTTTCGGAGAAAGCTGCTGGCCGCTCTTGTCCCAATCATTAAAGTTGCCGACCACCGAAACCTGTTCCGCGTTGGGCGCCCAGACGGCGAAGTAAGTGCCGCTTTCGCCGGCATGCTGCACCACGTGGGCGCCGAGCTTGTCATAGAGACGAAAATGGCTGCCCTCATTGAATAGATGGCTGTCATCGGCGGTGATGAGGCTGAAGCCACGATTAGACATTATTGCTTAACTCCTTGACGGAAGCAGACGGTTAGCCTCTGGGCGACGCCAACATTCACGAAGTACAACAACGGATAGAGTATCACAGCGAACCAACGGTCATCTTGGTCGTAATCAATTCCAAAATCCCTTCGATCGGCACCGCCACCCAATCGGGACGGTTATCGAGTTCGTAGCTCAATTCATAGATGGCCTTATCCAGCAACAGAATATTCATCAATAGGTTGAGCTCGTCGCGGGTTTTGGGAAGTAACCCAGATTGTCGAGTGACATCGAAATACCCGTTCAGATAACTGACGGAAATCCAAAACTCCCAGTAGCGACCCCAAGGCTTGAGCTGAACCGCATCCTCAGGCCTCAGCGCGCCGCCGCGCAATTTGGTGAGCACCGCGTAATTGAACGATCGCAGCATACCAGCGACGTCGCGCAGCGGCGAGCGTTTCAGACGCCGTTCGGTTATTGACCGGGCCGGTTCACCTTCGAAATCGATGATGACGAAATCCTTGCCGGTGTATAAGACCTGACCTAAATGATAATCGCCGTGGCAACGGATTCGCATGCCGCCGATTTTTCGTTCGACCAATTGACGGCAGCGGTTGAAGATCTCGGTCTCGAGAGTCAAAAGTTCTGCGGCGTGTCTCTGAACCTCTTCAGGAAGCCGCTTCAAACGCTTCTGCAATAAGCCCAGAGACTGGTCGGCTAAACTGCGCATACTTTGATAAAGCGAACGACGGTACAGAGGGGTAAACGGCTCCGGCGCAAAAGCCGGATCCTTGCTGTCGGACGCAAGCGCCACATGCATCTCGCCGGTGCGCTGGCCCAGCAGGCATGCCGATCCCAAGTAAGTACCCATCAATTCTTTTGCCAAGTCGGGAGCCTCGTGCTGGGCGAGTTCTACCGGCGATCGATTGGGTAAACTCGCGGCTCCGACCTCAACCTTACGCGTTAAAACTTCTTCAAAGTAATAGCCAAGGCTGTCCTGAGTGTAGCGCCAGGCATCGCCTTCATTAGCTACCAACCCCTGCAGAATGCCGATGGTGGCGGGTTCGCCGCGTCCCTTGCGCAGCTCCAGATGACCGGCCATTGGCGGTACATGGGCAAATTCCAGTTCAGTAAGAAACCGGCCGATCTCAACGTCCGGATTCAACCCCTCCGTAACCCGGCGAAAAAGTTTAAACATCAGTCGATCGCCGTAAGCTACCGAAGTGTTGCTCTGATCGCGTTTGATCAACAACGGCTCAAGCGGGTTCTCGGCGCTTCCCACCAGTTTACGAAACGCTTTGGACGGGTGCGCCAAAAGCTCGGCACCGGTATCTTTGTAGCGCCGCCCCCGGCCCAGGCCTGTCAGCAACGATTTGAGGAAAACTGGCTCATGCACCGCATCGTACAGGATGCCTTCGCTTTCGCCCGATTCATTTTCGATTTTAAGCTGAGCAATGAGCGCCTGGGGCACCGATTGGCGCAATTCAAAAGCGCGATCACCGCTGGCGTACGCCAGCGGCAGCAGGTAGGTTTCCGGCGTCCCGCCGATGTAATCCACCGCCCATGTGGTCAGGTAAATGGTTGCCGAGTCCGCCGGAAACGGGATGACATCGACATTTTTCACGGACCGGATCTGCTGCGCTTTGCCGCCGAACCAGCGACAGGTTAAAAAATAAGCGGGAAGGCTCCGTTCAAGCATCGTCCGCGCCCTGCCCTCAAAAACAGCCTCCCAACTACCCTCCACCTCCAAGCGTGGCGGCTCGACCCCCTCAACTCCCGCGCGCGCTTCCGAAACCCGCGTCTGCTCGAGCTTGAACCAATAAAATGCATGAGGTCCCAGAGTGAGAAAGTAGGGTAGTTCGCCAATTGAAGGGAAGCGCGTGTGCCCAAACAGCTCCACCGGAACCATGCCCTTGTACGCCGACAGATCGAGCTCGACATAGTTGACGAAACGCGAGAGGTTAGCCACGACCAGAATGATTTCATCGCCAAGACGCCGCACAAACACCAGCACTTTGCGGTTATCCGGCAGAAGAAACTCGATGCTTCCCCTGCCAAAGGCTTGATAGTTCTTGCGCAGCAACACCAGCCGCTTCATCCACCAAAGCAGCGAAGCCGGGTTCTGTTGCTGCGCATCGACGTTGACGGTCTCGTAATGATGTTCCGGATCGATGATCACCGGCAGATAAAGGCGCTGCGGATTGGCGCGCGAGAAACCAGCGTTGCGGTCCGCGCTCCACTGCATTGGAGTGCGCACGCCGTTGCGATCGCCAAGGTAAATGTTATCGCCCATGCCGATTTCATCGCCGTAATAGATCACTGGGGTGCCGGGCAGCGAGAACAGCAGGCTATTGAGCAGCTCCACGCGCCGGCGATTAGTGGCCAGAAGCGGCGCAAGCCGGCGCCGTATCCCTAAATTGATCCGCGCCCGCGGATCACTGGCATAAACTTTATACATGTAGTCGCGATCTTCATCGGTCACCATCTCGAGGGTAAGCTCATCGTGATTGCGCAAGAACAACGCCCACTGCGTGGATTCGGGTATGGCCGGGGTCTGATCGAGAATGTCTATGATGGGAAAGCGGTCCTCCATATACAAAGACATGAAGAGGCGCGGCATGACCGGAAAATGAAACGCCATGTGGCATTCATCGGCATTGCCGAAATACGCCACTGCATCCTCGGGCCACTGATTGGCCTCGGCCAACAACATGCGGTTCTTGTACTTGCTGTCGACATGTTGACGCAGCTTCTTGAGAAACGCGTGAGTCTCGGCAAGGTTTTCGCAATTGGTGCCTTCGCGCTCATAAAGATAAGGCACGGCATCCAGGCGCAGCCCGTCTACACCCATATCGAGCCAGAAGTCGAGCGCATCGAAAATCGCCTTATGCACTTCCGGGTTGTCGAAGTTCAGGTCCGGCTGGTGCGAATAGAACCGGTGCCAGAAATACTGGCCGGCCACCGGGTCCCAGGTCCAGTTGGACTTCTCGGTGTCGAGAAAGATGATTCGCGTGCCGTCGTATTTCTGGTCGTCATCGGACCAGACG
>JAICEJ010000307.1 GCA_025924215.1 Candidatus Binatia bacterium | reverse complement strand
GTTATTGTGATCCGGTGTATCGAACTCAACGGCGCTTTAATTCCGGCCAGTATCGCAAATGACTGACGCCGCGGATCTGGCACAGTAAGAATGCCGCGGCGTCGAACGCGGCAAGCTTGGTTATCTCGCTAGAACTGCAGAGTTACAAATTCCGAAAGTCTTGCTTGAATCGAGTCATTTTCTGTCTGTCGAACGTTTAAGATAAGAGATAATTGTTGTTATCTCAGTTTGCTTTCCGAGCAGCCTGCGCCGCGGTTCGACGATCTAGCCGGAAATATTCCTTGCCGTTGTGATAGGCGATCTTCTCTTTGGTCGACCGTGAAAGATCGGGATGGTTCCACAGGTATTTGAGGTTTTTGGGAAACTCGCCGTCCCAGTGGGGAACGTCCGATGCGTAGAGAAAGTGATGATCGCCGACGTACTCGATGGTCTGCGGTAGGAGCCGCTCTTCAGATTCGAGACTGAAGTAGACCCCGGATTCGCGCACCACGTCACTTGGTTTTTTCTTCAGATGCGGTGCCTCGAATTCGCCGCGCAACTCCCAATGCTCATCCATGCGATCGAGCCAGTACGGCAGCCAGGTAGCGCCGATCTCAAGAAAAGCCAGGCGCAGCTTGGGAAAGCGCACCGGCACTCCCTGGAAAATGATGCTCGTGAAGTGGAGAAAGATGCCGACCGGAAAAGTGTAGGTGTGCACCTCGGCGAACGTTCTGAGTGCGCCGGCGCCGACCTCCGCCGAAGAGCTGCGGTTACCGTGCACCGAGAGCGGAACGTCGAGCCGCTGCGCCTCTTCATAAAGCGGATCATACATCGGATCGCCGAGCGCCGTGGGTAATCCCATGGAAAGCAACTCGAAGCTCACCAGACCCAATTCGGTGACGGCCCGGCGCAGCTCCTTGGCGGCTTCCTGCGGCCATTTGAGCGGTAGCACACCGACGCAATGAATGCGCTCGGAGAGCGCGTTGTATTCCTTGGCGAAATGATCGTTTGCAGCGCGGCAAGCGGCGAGGCAGAATTCGGGTTCGCGCAGTTTCGGAATGTTGCCGGAGCCCGTAGGAAAGAGCACCGCCTGCTCGATGTTGTACTCGTCCATGATCTTGAGCCATGTCTCGACCTGCTGGGCCGGGCTCATATTGCGCCCGTAACCTGGATAGCCGAGCGTATCGAATAGATCGGTGTCGAACGGCTGATCGCTGGGCCACAGACCAGTGTTACGTCGGTTCCACGGCGGTTCCAAATATTTGCGGATGTCGCTTTGGCGTTCCAATACGTGTCCATCGGCGTCGATTACCGGCGGCCAGTCAGCCATGATTCGCCTCCTTAAAGATTTTTGAGCTCACGGCGTCGGATGGTATCACCACCGGGCCAGCATGTGTCAACCGGATTTAAGTGAATATGAGGTAAATTACTTCAGGCTTCCACAAAAAATCGGCCGTTAAGCAAACGCCAGACGAAAGTTTACCGTCCAACACAGTGAATAAATCAAACACAGCGGCGAACGATCGTTGCAAGTTATCGACCGTACAGTTGGTTCACAAAGCCGCTTTTCTCGATCTCATTGAGAACGGAGTTGTCAATGAATTGCTCCGGCTTGGCGGCCTTTGCTCCCGGGTGCCGGGTAAAATCCAGCACGGACTGCACCCCGGCGGTGGAAACATAGGGAATGCGCTCCCAAACTTTGATGAAGGTCTGGTACGTTTCCTCAAGGTCTTCCTGATTGTTCGTTTTCGTAAACGTGCCGATGATCTGTTTTGTTTCTTTCGGGTTGGTTGCGGCATAGCGCACTGCTTCCATATACCCCTGCAGGAAGCCACGAACCCGGTCGCGATGCTCTTTGACGAAGTCTCGGGTCGTTGCTAGGCCGGCATGTATCATCGGAATATTTCGCTCTGGAACGTTGACGATTTCTTTGAAGCCCGCCTGCCGCGCCTTGAGAGTCACGGGCGCCGAAATGACGCCAGCATCGATCACACCGCTTGTTAGCGCCGCAAGAATCTCAGGACCGGTTTTCAAATAGAGCATCTTGACGTCCTGCCCCGGAACCAAGCCGGCCTCCTGGCAGAGAATGCGCACCAAATGATCGCTGATGGAGCCGGGAGACAGGGCCGAGACCACTTTGCCGCACAGGTCGGCGAGCGACCGAATCTCCGGCTTGGCAAAAATCGAAAGCACCACGCGGTTAGCGATGCCGGCGAGATAGATGACTCGTTCTCCGTTTAGTCCGGCCTCGAGCAATTCTCCACCCGGCGTAATGATGTCAACGTTCTTGGTGAGCAGCGCCTGGGTGCCGGTGGTCAGCGGCAGAAATTTCAAATCGACTGCGATGCCGTACTTGTTGAACAGCTTGTTTTCATAAGCTACCCAGAGAGGCGTGAACACCCCGCCGATGGCGTTGTAGCTCGCGCGCACCACCGGCAAATCCGCGGCAAGCGAACGATCGGTGAAAAAGAGACCACTAAAGAGGAGCAACCCGGCAAGAATTTTTGTCAGATTCACGCGCCTATTCCTTTCCAAATTCTCCCGACTGCTTTGCCCAGCGAGCCAATTCGTCATGGCCGGTAAAGACCACGCCATCGAATTGTTTGGCGTAGGAGAGAAATTCATCGAGCACTTTCGAGCGAAACGGCCGGCCGGTGATGAAGTCATGAACAACGAGCGGCATCATGACGGCGCGTTCTGCGCCGCGCTCGTATAGCGCATCGAACGCGGACTTGAGGCCGCGTAACATAAAATCCGGCGGATTGGCACTCCAGGTGGAGAACCGGGAGGGTGGAAACGCGGGATTGGTGATGTCGACGCCAAGCGCCGTGTCGCTGTAGGTCGCAAACGGAATCTCGAGCATCTCCCGGCCATGGCCTTCGATCAACGAAGGCAGATCGTCGTTCCACATGCTGCCATCCCATTCGAGATCGGAATGCTCCAGCAGCAGATCGAGCGTATTGTGGCTCGCAAAACAGGTGCGCCAGCCGCGAATGTGTTCGCCCAACAAGTCTTCGAAAACGGCGACGGTTTTTTTGATCAGCGCAATTTCCGTATCGGGCGGCATATTGCACATCATTTCGTGGGCGTACGTGTGGCCGGCGATACAATGCCGGGCTTTCTGAACGGCGCGCGAGACTTCGGGATATTTTTCCAAAGTCGCGCCGCAGATCAGCCACGTGCCGCGGACACCGTGCTCGCTCATGATGTCGAGTAGACGCCAAGCGCCGCGCCGGGCTCCGTACTGCCGCTCGCTGTAGTCGAAAGGATCGGGTTGGCCGTCGGGCATCGGGCAGGTGGCTTCCTCCGACTGATGATGCACGCTGATCGCGATCGGCAGGCGCACGCCGTCCGGCCAGCGAAAACTTTTCTTATAAGCTTTCTCGTTCCACATGAAAGACTCCTTCGAATGATTCACCGGGCATCCGAGTTTAGGCGCCAAGCCGCGATCTCGCTGCATTGCGCAAAGCGGAATTCTTCGTGGCCCACCAGACGGTCGAGAAGGCGCCCAAGCACCCGCAGAGTTGCCGGGCGTCCGGTGGCCCAGGTCTGGAGGCTCAGATTCATCAGGCGCGGACCCTTTTCGCTCTCTTTGTAAAGCACATCGAGCTCGTTATTCCAGACGCTCGCAAGACCATCCGGACCGCCCCGTTGGGGATAAGGATAGCCAACGTAAGTTTTATCCGCAGTGCTCGTCGTAAACGGAATCTCGACTATCTTCTTCGCTCGCGTTTGAAACAAATACGGCAGATCGTCGTTCAAGAGACTGCTGTCCCACAGCAGTCCTTCCTCCGACAAAATGTCGAGTGTCTTCGGGCTCACGCGATAGTCGGGACAACGCCAGCCGCGGATCTTCACGCCGGCGATGTCCTCCAAGATTTTGGCAGAGCGGCGCACGTTGGCGCGTTCCTGCTCTTCGCTCGCGGTCCGGATCGAACCGAAGCTGTAGCCCATGCCGGCGATATCATGCCCGGCTTTGGCCGCCGCCTGCACGGTGTCGGGATATTTCTCCGCCGTCGTACCGAGCACGAAGAAAGTCGCTTTGACCCGATATTTTTCCAGCAACTCAAGGATATTCCAAATGCCGCGGCGGGCGCCGTACTGCATTGCTCCGCCGACCATATAGTTGGGCCGCTCTCCGGCGAAGAGCGGCGCTCCTTCACCGGCCTGGTGCTCGAAAGTAAGCATGACGGGAAGTCGAATTCCCGCGGGCCAGCGGATAGCCTCCGTGTTGGATTTGATTTCTGCAGCCATCGTCCACCTTTCACATTCGGAATCAAAGCAGATGCGTTGTGTTTTTTATATTTCCGTTTCTTTTCTCCATACGTAACGTAAGACACCGCGTCAAGCGGCATAGCGGATCAATACGGGTTCAGTTGATTGCGTGTTTTTTCTACTTCTTCGATGCTGTTCCGCGATTTAGGATTTCTGAACTGTTCTCAACCATACGTGTTTTTCCGGGGTGTGAGCAATTGTTTTTGATTCATGTTGACATGTCAGATCGTGATGAATAATCTCGGGCCTCGGAATCTCAATCGGATAACTCGTTAATTTATGGACTCGGTGCTGCGTTCTGCAGTAATTCGGCTGCGGCTTCTGGCGCAGATTTTCACTGACTAAAGAGCAGTTAGAAAGGACATCCGAATGAACAAACTTAAAGAGGCTCACGTACCTTATAATACCGGCTGGGCCGGAGACTTGAAAAAAGGCCAGGTGATTCGGATTACCGCGACAACCACGGTCGACTTCGTGTGCATGAGACGGGAAAATCTCAAAGAGCGATTCGATCAGGCGCGCACCAAAGTCTATAACATGAAAATTTTTCTCACGACCGGCGACAAGCTGATGGGGCGGAATAATCAGCACATGATGACCATCGTCGAAAACACCAACCGGGAGGGGACTCACGATTTGCAGAAAGGCATGTGCAGCGGCTACCGCTTTCAGCTGGCAAAAAGCGAGGGAAAGCTGCGGGACTATTACCACCGAGACTATAAGGACGAAGAGATTCCGGATCATGGCTGCTACGAAAATCTTTCGCGAGCTTTAGCTCCGTACGGGATCGATCCGGAAGACGTCCCCAATCCTTTTAACCTCAATCAGCATATGGAAATCGACGGCGCCACCGGCCGCATGGATCATACGACAGTGCGGCCCAAACCGGGCAGCTACGTAGATCTTAAAGCGGAGATGGATCTGCTCGTTGCTTTCAGCGCCTGTCCCGATATGCCGGTTGGCGGAAAGCCGGTCGACCTTATGATTTACGAGCCGTGAAATAGTTTTGAGATTTTGCGGCCTGAAGCGCCCTGGAGAAGCGATCGCTCCGGCCTGATATCAGCAAAGCCATTGCGTCTAGTAACGCGGGCGGCCAACAATTCAGGACAACGTAGCTACTAATCGGCTCGCCATAACATTTCTTTCACACACGAGATCAAGATGAACACCGTGAAGCACCGTTACAGCGCGGAAATCCAGCGGAGCAGGGGACTGCTGGAGCTGGCCGCAGCTCTCTACGACTCCTCACTTTCTTTTCAAACCGAGCGCGCCGCCGAACAGGCGATCCAGACAGAATCGCGCGTCGGCTATTCGCTTACGCTTGCGCTTACGGCGACTCGTGAAAAAGGGGTTTCTTTGTCGTTTGCGGCGGATGGATTTCGCGAACTCCTGGCCGTGAGTCAAGGCAAGCTCTCGCTCGGCTGGATCAATCCTTCGGTTGCCGCAACCATGGCTTTCAGGGGTAAAGGGCTGTTCTCCAAACGGCAGCCGATCAGGACCATCGCGGTTTTTCCTTCATACGACGTCATGGCATTTGCCGTGCACGAGTCTACCGGGATCACTTCGTTGGAGCAGATCAGCAAGGAGCGCATCCCGCTTCGACTCTCGACCGGAACCATCTCCCCAGCGTGGGTCAAGTACAGCCCGACGATGTACACGGTGAGCGCAGTCATGAAAGCGGCGGGATTTACCTTTGCGAACTTGAAGCAATGGGGCGGGAAGATTCAATCGGTTACGCGGCCCAGCCACCCAGACCGGCGCGAGGCTCTCCAAAAGGGAAGGATCAATGCGGTGTTCGATGAAGGAATAAAGAGCTGGGGGCAGACCGCCATCGATGCCGGATTTCGCTACCTGCCGGTGG
>JAICEJ010000306.1 GCA_025924215.1 Candidatus Binatia bacterium | reverse complement strand
AGTTTCCCCCAACGTTCGAGGGCTATCTCCTGCAGCCGTAGGTGGTTCCCGTGATCTGTTTTGCTATAGCCGTTAACACATTTTATTTTTTTCGGATGTCGAACAGCATTGTCCTGGGCTCTTCAAGCAGAAGCGAGTGAGACAGCGTGCGATCAAACAGCCGCACCTGATCTGACAGCACAGTAACTACCGACGCATCTGCGATGTCACATGGAGTTAAGCTCACACTCTTCGTGCTCGCGTTTAACGCCATCGGCTTTGCTGAGGGCTACCTGCTGCGTGATTTGGGGCTCGTGTGGTTATGCCAATTCTCATTGTGACCGCATTGGGAGCGGTGCTGGCGAGTCGGTGTGGTTGAAGAGGTCGGGTCGGTAACAGTAAAGCCGCTCGGCTTAAGCTATGCGGCCCAGATTGGCGACGATATTCGAGGAGCAAAGATGAATGAAAAACCACCGGACCTAAATTCGGGGTCGGTCAGTGTTACACCCGCCGCCGCAACCGCAGTGGCTAGCACTGTGGGCCAACGGTATGGATTGCTGCGAACTTCGCCTCGTATTGGTATGCGGATGCTAAAACTGAGGCTATTGGTATCGGTGACACACACCGGCGCAGACGAGAGATCACGTTCTCTGTCACCGCTGCCGAAAGTTATCTATTTGAATGGGTGCGCGACGAAGCTCTGAAGGGCGATTTTGCGCGCCTGGATGCGTACTTTCCGCCCGACGAGCGTCGTCATCGTTCCATAACTGACAAGTGGAAAGAAATTACGAACACTTTAGTTTCCCATGGGCGGATTCCGGCCGCACCGAGCTTCACAGGGAAGACATGGCAGAACTTTCACCGTTTAGTGGCGTTCCGAAATGGCCTAATACATGCGCGTGTCAGCCGGCCACAAACCGATGGACTTTCGGAGAGTCAACTGCCGTTTCCCACAATAGAGCAACTGCGGACTCTTGAACCAGGGTGGGCTGTGGGAGTTGTCACCGCTCTAATCCGAGAACTCCACATGGCCACAGGAACGAAGGAGCCGGATTGGTTGGCAAGAAGTGAATGACATTCCGCAACTAGATTTCGGGTGGAACGGACGGGCCGCGAAGCGGGGGTTTAGCATCGTGCTGACCTCGGGTCCTTGGCTGTAGTCGTGCCGCTTTCCTTTGGCGTCACATCGATCTCTCTCCCTCTCTGTAGCAGCGTCTGCCCTAATATAGCGGCGAGCGCATCCAGCCCTTCAATCTCTTGTCGTGTGTGCAACGCGATGATCTCGGTAGGCTCACCAGCGTCTAGCCGTTCCTTGTCACGCAGAATGCCGTAGACCATCGCGGCTTGTGGCGCACTGGCCTTGTCGATTCGGTTTTCAATCTGCTGGAGAGCCTTTTGGGAAAGGTTAATTGATGCCGCCTGCATCTGTCGCTTGGCCTGGGTGCGGTACTGCTTGAATGCCTGATCGTTGGCGATGATCTCACGCCAGCCGTTGCGGCCATTGATAATGTCGTCCACTGTTCGCACTGGCAGACCCGTGGCGTCTGCTATTTGTGTGCCCTGATAGCCGATGTCGGCGAGAGCCTTAGCTTGAGCTGCTTGGTTTATGGATGTGCGTTTGCCTCGTGGCATATGTGAAGTCTCCTTCTGGTTGCGGAAAGCCTTTTTGTTTTTGCGGCGTGTCGAGCTACCTCCCCTAAGCCAGATAGGCCCCGGCGGGTGAGCCCAACGGGGTTGTTTCACGCGAATCCTTTGGCAGCTTGGTGCTAGTTGTGGTGCTACCCAGAGCGCTTACGGCAGGGCAAACCAGAGCAGACAAGAGGAAATCATCCAACGGTTAAGCTCTTGCTGCTCCAGCTTTTTCTTGATCCATTAAGGCTCGGCGAGAAAGTGAATTAGAGGAATGGCATTCAAGAGGTCGTCGGTTCGATCCCGATCGGCTCCACCATAAAATCAAATCACTTGCAGGCCATTTAAATTCTCTCCACTTTCAAATTGTCCGTGTTCTGTCATTGATTGGCCCTTCACGCGACTATTTCTCCATAGTTTGATCTCAACATGCATCTGAAGCTTTTCTGGTGATGGTTCTAGAGAAACTGTGAATTTAAGCCGCATCCCTATAATTGAGCTTCATCAACAGTCCGACATGCATAGAACTCGGTTATCGAAGTTTTTGAGTTTGCCTATTGTGCGGCACTCCCGAGATAACTCTGTTGGACTTTTACCCTATGCTTTTTTCTCCCATGAAATTGTTATAGAAGAGGCAACTATGACAATTTATCTCGGAACTATCAGGTGCGTACAAGATGCTTAAGAAGAATAGCGACGATTTTTCTGGCGCTTATGTTTTTACCTTCCCAAGCATCTGGGCAGTCTCTGCCGAAAATCGCACGGCTTATACGTCGATCGCGATTCAGTTCACGCCGGTTTATTTGATGAAGGAACTCGATCTCAGGCGAAAGCAGGGTCTCGACCTCGAGATCTTGATGATTCCGGTGAGCTCCCGCGCGGTACAGTCGGCTTTGGCTGGCGAACTTCATTACATTACCAGCGGCGGTGTCGCTAACATCAACGCCAATATGGCCGCTTAGAGACGTTGTCAAAGAGGTCGGAGCTTCCAGTGAAGTACAACCTAGACCAATAAATCGTGACGCTGAATTCACGGCTTCACGATCCGGATGGGAACGCCATCGATCTTGTATGCTCCAGGAAATGGCCCGTATAGAGTCGCGCTCGGTTATTGATGATGACGGCTCATCGGCCTGACGCTTGGGGCGAGGTCGACCTCGTTATCAGTCGTGGCTGGGCTTGGTACAAGATGGTTGATAATCGCGTAACACCGCTGTGGTGATTTTTAGAAGGGAAGCTCGCAGCAGGGAAGAACCTCAGAACCAAGAGAAATAAAGCGACCAGTAAGGAGGATTAACATGGGCGTTGAAATCATTGATCTAGTGGAACTCGCACGTCGAGAAAAACGTCGAAAGGTTGTGTTCAATACGCCACGTTGTCATGCCTGGGTCCACTACTATCCGAATCCTGGTGAGAGAGACGACATGCATTGTCACAACGCGGATCAGACGTTCTATGTCATTGACGGCGAATGCACCATGCATTTTCCTGATGGTGGCAAGGCGGTAATGAAGCCGGGAATGGTTGCCACCATTACCGGTGGATCCTTCTACCAATTGGAAAATAGCGGTGATGGCCCGATGATAATGATGGGCAATCGCTCCGGACCTTCTGAAGCTATCCAACACATCAACTATGAGCTTCGAAAGGACATTAAAAAACTCAGCGCTGACGAATTAGAGCGCGCCAATATCCCTCATATTTCGATGCAGGGAAGAAGTTAATTGATCCCGCTTAAATCAAATGTTTCGGAGGTGTCCCATGAAACCAGTAGCTATGGCTTGGCTTGGGATGTTTCTCGGGCTGATGCCGAATCTATCATGGGCTCAGCCGGATTTTTATCGGGGCAAACTGATTACGCTCATCCAAGACAGCACTCCGGGTGGGGTGGGCCAGCTCCGAACCCAGGCATTGCTCCCTGTTTTGCAGAAGCACATTCCGGGTGAACCTAGGATCGTTATGCAGTTCATGCCAGGCGCTGGAGGCAGAACGGCTGCGAATCATCTTTACAACAATGCGCCGCGCGACGGCTTAACCCTTGGCCGGGTGAGCAGTGGACTGATAACGTCTGCCGTTCTCGGGCTGCCCGGCGTTCACTATGACATCAAGAAACTGATTTACTTGGGCTCTGGTCACAACGAGGTAAACAACGTCTTTTTTTCACGGAGTCAACTCGGTCTGAATAACCTCACTAAACTCAAAGCAGCTACAGGGTTGAGGATCGGAGGACAGTCGGTTGGCCACTCCAACTATGTAATTGCCAGACTTTTCGCATGGCTGCTTGATTTAAAAGAACCCAGGTTTGTGGTGGGCTTTTCCGGAGCGGAAATGGACGTAGCTCTCATGCAAGGCGAGCTAGATGCTCGCGCGAATAGTGCAGAAACCGTAGTTCAGCGTACGCCTCAATTCATTAACGAGCGACTTATGAACTTCCATGGTGTAGCCGAGATTCCGCACGGATATCGTTACAAGCATCCCGCCTTCGGCGAGCTCCCCGCACTGCACAGCTTTAGTAAGACTGACAAGGAAAAAAGAGTGCTGGATATGTTCGCTGCGTTCGGCCGGTTCAGCCAAGCTTTTGTTCTACCACCAGGCACACCAAATGACCGGGTGAGAACTCTTAAAGACGCTTTCAGGAAGTCATGGAAAGACCCTGAATTTAATGCAAACTGGACAAAGATGACTCGTGCAGATCCTTCGCCTCTGATGCCCGAGGAGTTAGAAGAGCTAGTTAAAAATATCCCAAGAGATCCGGAAGACATTAAGCTTTACAACACGATTGCTGGAGCAGATCCTTTGCCCAGGCGGTAAGGATGTTGGCACACTCTACCTCAATCGTTTTTGACGGTAGGGCTTGCGGCTAGAAATTACATGCAGGAGGATTGCAGATGCCTAAGATTCGCCATATTGCTATCGTGAGTTCAAACCGTGAAAAGTTAGCAGAATTTTATAAACAAGCCTTCGGGATGAAACAGGTGCAAGGCGAAGGAGGTGCTATTTACTTGTCGGACGGTTCTATAAACCTCGCCCTGAACCCACACTATGCCGGAAGAGAGCCCGGTCTTTATCATTTTGGTTTTGAAGTCGAAGATCTCGACATTTTAAAAAAGAAGCTTAAAGAAGCGGGTGCAGGTAGCGAGGTTCAGAGGCGGCCGCGGAACCGCGAAGCCGAGTACCGGGTTCTTGACCCCGACGGTAATCCCATTGACCTTTCAACTCACGGCTGGCCAACCTAATCACCTACATGTGCTGACAAGAATGGATTTTCAGAAACGGAGGCGCAAATGCCAAGAATACGTCATCTCGCAATCGTAAGTCCAAACCGGGAGCGTCTGGTAAATTTCTATACGTCCGCCTTCGATATGAGAGTCGTCTATGGTCGCCCGACTAGCACACATCTTTCCGATGGAGATTTCAATTTAGCCATCGTCGATCAAAAACCTGACCTGAAGCCAGGACTCTATGTCCTCGGTTTTGATGTTGATGATCTCCAGGACTTGGAAGGGAGGCTTAAGAAAGCCGGCGCCTCTTCAGAGCTTACACCGATGCCGAAGGACCATGATGCTGAGTTTAGAGTTCTTGATCCAGATGGAAACCACCTTGATCTCGCGATACATGGGTGGTGCGTTGTTTAGGACTTATACTTGAATCCTCCATAGCTCATCTGGTCAAACGTGTCTTTGTATGTGGGCAATTCATTTCATTCATCATTCGAGCAGATTATTCCCTGAAGAGATGGCGAGATTTGACCAATATATTTGATGATTCCAAGCAAACAGCGGGATCCAAAAATCCATTAGAAGAGATTTTCTTGAGAACCTTAGGTTTCTAGCGGCAGTTTGTCCTTCGGCTCTGTGCATTGAAAACAAACGCTCGAAACAAAGACCAACAAAACTAATAACAAAAAGCAAAATGTTTGGCTTCGTTGGGATACTCTATCTCAGCTAGTTCTGCTTCGCGCCGCAGACCGGGCAATGCGAGAACCAACGCCGAATCCGAGATCGGCAGCGCCGGCAGATGCTTGTTCTCCCACGGCGAGCCAAAACGATCGACGTAAGGACGAGGAGACCCGCAACTACACTTCCGAACATCTTTTATCCGCTTATTCCTCGGCAAGCTCCGACCTATGCGTCTCTCGGCTTTCTCTACGTCTTAAATATCCTACCCGCGATACGCGCGATCTCATGATGGACTAAGCTCAGGCCGGCGACAGCCATTCGCATTAATCCATCAACATCGGATGGCCGGCAATCTTATAGCGTGTACTGGATCACAGCTTCAGCGCTCGCCTATGGTCCCGCCGCTAACCAACTAAGAACCATCCGTCCTCTGCAGAGAACCAAGTCGGGTCAAGGGGCATCATCAGGAAAAAGTCGCTCGGGTCGATGTATTCTCTGAGTTTCTGCCAGACCGCTTGCGGCGACTCCTCTGTGTTGATCGTCCAATGCGATTTAGACAGCCTTTTGTATTGGTAGCCTGTCATTGCTTTATAGAAACCATCATAACCCACCTT
>JAICEJ010000305.1 GCA_025924215.1 Candidatus Binatia bacterium | reverse complement strand
CTCGATGTAGCTCTACAAACGGCACTGAGTCGTTTGCCCTATGCGGCGGCCGTGGTCACGCTGCGGAATCCTGAAACGGGCATGCTCCGAACAGCGGCCAGCAAAGGTTTTCTCCATCGAAAATCAGATGCGCTGGTCAATTCATTGTCATCTATCGACGCGGTTATAAAAAAAGAGGCCACGCTGGCTATAAAGAATATCTATGAAGACCCGCGCGTTCAGGATGCCGGCCCTTTAAACGATGAGCGCGTGGTTGCGTTTCTCGGGACGCCGCTGCGTGCCAAAGGCGGGGTTTTCGGCAGCTTAGCGTTTTTCACACGCTCGCAATACGAGTTCACCGGGGAGGAACGGGAGTTTGCTGCGACATTGGCGGGCCACTTGGCGATGGCCATCGAGCAGAGTCGCTTGCACGAACAACTCGAGCGCCAGGCCAACGAATTACGCGACGCCAACAAACTTAAGGACGAATTTTTGGGCGTTGCTTCGCATCAGTTGAAGAGCCCGCTCAACATTCTGGCGAGAAATACCAACATGTTGATCGAGAGGACGCTTGGCGATATCAGTCCGATTCAGGAGAAATCTCTCGAAATGATGATGCGTCAGTGTAAAGAACTTCATGCGGTCATCACCAGCATGTTGCAGGTCAACTTCATCGAATCGAATCTGGTCGAGCCGGAGCTGCACGAAACCAACTTGTGGGAGTTTCTCTACGACCTGAGATTGTCCTACGATTCTCAGGTGACAAAAGACATCAAATTGATCTGGGAGTTTTCTCCCGACTTGCCGCTACTCGAGGCTGATCGCGGCAAGTTAAAGCTGATCCTGCAACACGTCATCGACAACGCCGTCAAATTCACCGAGCATGGCTACGTCAGGGTTTCAGCGCACTACCTGGCCAACCGAAAGGTGATGGAATTCGAAGTCTCGGACACTGGTATCGGGATTCCCGCCGACGAACTGCCCATGATCTTTGAAAAATTCAGCCGGCTCGAGAGTTCAGAATCCGAGAAATACAGCGGCGCTGGTTTGGGGCTCTATATCGTCAAGCGCATCGTGCACCTGCTCGATGGGAACATTGACGTGCAAAGTAAAGTAGGTCGGGGGTCGACAGTGACTATTCGCATTCCGGCGCGGCGAAGAAAGATGCCGCCAATGCACGAGCAATTGGCTTTTGCGATGGAAGAAGGTTCCGGAAGCGGACTGGCCTGAGTCGGTGTCAATGCGGAAAGAGAGCTCTCACTGAGGAACGTCCGAGAGCGCGCGGTTTTCGCGCCGCAAATACATCCTCACCCAAATGTCATACAAGTTGTCCGGTCGAAAAACTTCGATCTCTCGTTTTCCCTGTGCCGTTTCAATTACCACGCAAATCGATATGTCACGCCATGAAATCGCCAGCAACCGCTGATTTCGCTGGTAAGCCAAAGAGCCGATGGTCCTGAGCAGCTGCGATAAGCTGTGCCCATTGGCAAAACCACTCCTCGGATCGCGGTGAATTCTCGCGGCCAAGTCCATGCGCGCAAGATCGTCTAGAGAGTATTCGAATCGCGCATGGCCGCCCGGCTGGCGGCTCTGATAGCCGTCCGGCGCCTGATGCCTTAGACCCCACCAGTTCTCGAGTCGATTGCTAAGGTTGAAAAGGGATCGGTTCGGCCATGTCACGGTACTGGCGCGGGTCCAAACTGCATACCGATCTCCGCGACATTGCAGGTTGAAACTATCGATCCCCTCCTCTTGCAGGTGCTGGCCGATGGCGCGCAGGTGACGGCTATAGCTTTCCGGGGGAATGATGCGGTTGTTGGTCGCTGGCTCGAGGCTTGACGCGTCGTCGCCCGAGTCCGGCCGCCGATCGTCTGCAAAACTATTCGCAAGCTTTAGCCGGCCTCGTCCGAATTTGGCTGTGGCTCGTCGGAAACCATTCATGACAGTATGAATGGGGAGTCGATAGCTGCAGTTCAAGCAGAAACTAATGACGCCGACTTCTTTGTCGGTGGCAGGCATTTTCGTGACGGAAAATCCTAAGAAGAAGCGACAGTTGGGACAAATCCGCGCGCGGTATTTAGCCATAGTCGACGTCCATTGGCCGCTTCATTATTCCTAACCAGTCGCGATGTCAAGGAGGCATGCGGCTAATCGCGAGCCTGCGCCGAATTGAACATTTCGCCCGCCTAGAACTGCCGTCAAAGGTATTTGGTTTCTTCTTTTGGCGATCTGTTAGAAATATGAACAGGTGCAAAATTTGGATTGCCGCAGCCGCAGCCCGTCTATTTTCGCCCATTAGTTATCTGTGTTAAAAAACGACTCAAGAAATAAATAAGTTGGAGGCCATGATGGCAACGAGTCGATCCTGCCCTATGTCATCCAGCAGGTGGGTTAAGAATGTTTTTCGTATGCGTCGGATTATCCTCATGAAGTCGATTTGGTTGCAGCCAAACAGATGATTCACGAAACCGTGGAACGCACCGATCTGACGCATGCGCAAAAGGCCCGCGTATTGGGGGAGAATGCCAAACAATTCTTCCGCCTCTAAAAATGTCCGTTCAAGGAGTCAAAAAGTTCAAGCCGTCTAAATCAAAAGCGGCGAGTTATATCTTCAGCTTTTATGCCCGCGCTGGAATTTCTCATTCGAATAGAATCAACTTCGTCACGTTTGCCGAGGGCACGGCGTGCCTGAACGGCATTTGAATCTTCCCTTTAGAAGAGGGTGAGACAAAAGAGGGTGACTGAATTGCCAAAAGATGCGGCAATGACGATGAAAGAGGAAGAAGGGAGCTTCGTTTCGTAGCCTTACTTGTGCATGAACACCCTAACCTTAACCCGTTGAAGGTTCTTGAACGCCTGGACGGTTTGAACGGCTTGAACAACTTGAACTTTTTCTCAATCGTTCGCCGATGCCGGGAAGATCAGCGATTTGATCACCACTGGCACCGATCCTGACGTGGGTATCAGAGCGCCGATATCGATGTAATCGAAATCGCTGAGCGAAATACCGTCGATCGATATGATCGGATTTTCGACACGCAACTCCTCTTGAAAGTGCAGCCCGACGATGCCGCCGATATCGCCGTCGTTGATTAACGTCAACGGATGGCGCTTGGCCAAGATCTCTTGAAGTCCCTCGACGACGCCGCCGCAAAAAGACTTTAGTCGGGCGAAAGTCGCTGAGCCGCGCCATTGAAACGATAACGCCACCGGTTGTCTGCCGCTGAGCAGGTCCAATCTGCGCAGCGCATTTTGCACCGCCAGGACAACGGCTTTCTGATCGATGTCTTCGCCGTCGAAATCGAATTCAGGCGCAACCACCGGGATATTGCGCACTGGCACGGCATCTTCCGGTGAAATGAAAATCGTATTGCCGCTGACCTGGATCGTGTACTGGGAGGCGCCGATTACGGTGGCGCGAATCCGCGCGGCTGGTTCCATGACGAGCAGGCCCAATTCAGGCATGCGACGGCGAATCTCTTCGGCGATCAACGGACCGAGATCGCCGAAGCTGGTTTTTTCGCGATTGTAGATGAATTCCGAAACGCCGCCGGAAAACATCAGGGAATCGATTTCACCGCGGTAACTAAGCGGCGGCAGCCGCAGGAGACTTTTGATATCGTCGGAGAGGGGCCCGGGCTTAAGTAGGGTGAAGAGCTTTTCGATCATACCCGAGGCCATCAGCCGCAGATTATCCTGGGAGATCTTTTGACCGAGCTCCACTTCGATCCCGGCCCACCGCGCATGCTTACGACCGGCTTCCTCTATGCGCACCAAGGCGCTGTCCTGATCGAAGGCGAGCAGGCGCGCGCCGATATCGATCGCCGTGACTTCCTGGACCTTGCCGTTGTTGCACAAGGCAAATTTGCTGGTGCCGCCGCCGACGTCGATATTTAGGACTACGCCGCCGGTCTTGGCTGAATGCGCCACAGCTCCGGAACCGTGTCCGGCCATGGTGGCCTCCAGGCCGTCTCCGGCGCTCACCGCGACGAACTTGCCGGCTTCCTTGGCGAACAGCTCGGCAATCGCGCGCGCGTTGCGGCGCCTGACCGCCACCCCCGTTAGGATCAGCGCGCCGGTGTCGACATCGTCGCGCTTGATGCCCGCCTGCTTGTATTGCCGGTTGATGAAGGCCTCGAGCGCTTCGACGTCGATCCTGGTCTCATCGACATAGGGGGTCAGAAGAATTTCCGATTCCTTTAAAACCTCCCGCCCGGTCACGCGATAGCGCGTCCCTTCGAGGTGGAGCTCGAGCCGCGAAAAGACCAGATGAGTGGTCGAGGAGCCGATGTCCACACCGACGCTGGTGAGTCGCAGCTCTTCTTCCTCTTGCATGTGGCGGTTGGCGTTGGAGAACGAGGCTTTAGAGGGGGTGCTGTCCATTAGGTATCCTGGGGCGGAATGAGTTGAAACTGTGGATGGAGCTTCGCGCTCTGTGCAGCCCGAAACTCCATCATTTGGATTGACTTCGTCTAGTACGATCTCTCGTAGAGCTCGGGCTCCATGCGCGACTTTGCCCCGACCGCAGCCAACGTCTCTTCGAACTCTTTACGGAGGAAAGGATCTTCTTCATTGTAAGGAATCGCCGTGCCGCCGTCTTTCATATCGATGGCGCCATAATCGATTGCCTTCTCTCCGGGTCGGCCGCGCTCGCGTCCGGGAGCATTGGGCCCGAACCAGGCGGTGAGGCGCAACGGCTCCTTACTGGCGCCGAAGTGCGCATGGAACCAATTGCCGCTCATCGGCGCAGCGCTGACCATGCCGACCGGCTCGTAATCCTGTCGTCTGATCAATTCCGTTTTGCCGGCCTCCCATGGCTTTGTCCCCAATGTCGCAGGCCAGGTGTACGTGTAGCCCTTGCCGCTCAGGCAAATCAGCACCGCGGCTGAGCCGTGAGCATGGGCCTTGGAGTAGCGGCCAGTTTCATGCTGTCCGATCCAATAATAGAACTGTTGTCCCACCATGTGCGGCTCGATGCGCCGGTAACCGGGCGAGCGGCGATTGTCGAGGGGCAGCTCGCAGGCAATAACGTCAGGTATGATGTTGGTTTGACGCATCGCCAGACCGCGCACCGGATCGGGCGTAATGTCTTCCTTGTATTTGTAATAGTCGTCGCTTGGATCGAACCGATCTTTGAACTGATAGGGACAGTTGAAAATAAAATCTTCGTTATCGAAGTTGTTCATGATGTTGGGCGCCGTGTTGCCGGCCAGAAGCAATGCGGGACTCGAAGTGGCGTTGATGATCCGGTGATTGGCGTTCATCGGAATCGCGAATAGCGATCCTTTCTGCCATTCGAATGTCAGCTTCTTGCCGTTGCCCTCAGCCCACACTTCCGTCGTGCCGCGGCCTTCGACCACCAGGAACTGCTCTTCGTAGAGATGCTTCTGCGGATTGAGCGCCCCGGCGCCGGGGACTTCGACGACAAAGCAGCCCCACAATCCCTCGGTGCCGAGCAACTGGATGAAGGTGCCGCTGCCGCCCATGCGCTTCCATGGCTTGCGCGGTAGGTCCTGGACCCGCCGGACGCCGATATCGCGGTAAATGGGAATGCCCTGAGCTTCCATGTAATTGTCATAGGGAGTATTCGGGCGTAGAAACTTGCCGAGACCGGCTCTGGTCTTGTTATCGGTGGGCTCCTGCCACTTTGATTCGGGTGCGTGATCCATAACTCCTCCTTGTAATTCCTGCTTATCGGCGTTTCCACTGTTATTATGAGATGTGCCAATTCACCGGATTAAAAAATAACTTATAAGCTGCGGAAATCGGAGTCAAACGGAGAGCCGTTCAAGCGCATCAGAGAAGATGAAAGCGGAAGAGAGGAGACGTATTCGCATTGGCAAAAGACCTGTTGGTGATCGAACCAAAGGCAAAGCTTAGAATGTCTTGAGCCAGGGTTCGAGCAATGGGCGCAACTGTAATGATTGAGGAGGGAATACCACCGTTTCGCTTAGGTCATCTTGCGCATCGGGAAAATAATTATAATAGTTGCCGGACTGATTTTCCTTTGCGAAAGGCCTAAGCTTTTTCATGAACGAAGCGCACTCGTTTGCACCGCTGCTGCTCTCAATGGTGCGCGGGCAGCTGGCGGTGCCTATAGTCGTCGGTGAAATCGTTGCTGGCATGATCGTCGGCCGGAGTGGATTTGGTTGGGTTGTGCCTGAAAACGGCGCTCTCGAACTCTTGAAAGAGTT
>JAICEJ010000304.1 GCA_025924215.1 Candidatus Binatia bacterium | reverse complement strand
GCAGGGACTATCTCTGCTTACGTTCATTGGCATATGGTGAGTGTAGCTCAACGGTTAGAGCACTGGGTTGTGGTCCCAGGGGTTGAGGGTTCAAATCCCTTCACTCACCCCATATTCTTAGTTCGGTATTATTACTTCGGTACAAGGATCGTAGCTGCCGAGTAATAGTTTGTTTGGGCCGCTAGCTCAGTTGGTAGAGCAGCTGACTCTTAATCAGCGGGTCCGGAGTTCGAGTCTCCGGCGGCCCACCAATCTTTTTAGCCGCGACGCTATCTCTTTAGCCCAATCGGTGACAGTGAGCCGTTCGACTAAAAACGTAGCCGGCCCCCTTGGCGTATTGAACCTGCGCTGTATCAGGATCTTTCGACTTTTCCTCTGTGCTCCTTGCGGCTTCTCGCGTAGCGGCGGTGCGTTATCTTCGTAACGTTGTGGTCGCGCAGAAATCAATTGTTAAGGCTTCTCCGTAGTGAGATAATGATTCATGATTCTGTTCGCATATGCGAACGACGAGACCTGGCAGCAGGGAAGGATTCGATGGATCTGACGGCAACGACCTATTCCATGACTTTGGAAGTCTACTTGCAGTCCGCGGTTCTGCGGGGGGTGCTCGTTACAAACCAGGATCGTTTAAGTAATTACCTGATACTTCGCGAGGGAGATGAAGTCCTCTCAATCACAAATGCCACTCTTGACGATTTGCAAGGAAAAACGATGGCGGCCGGCTCAGCCGAATATTTGATCTATATGCAGGAGGTATTTCTCATAGGTGATTTGAGCCCGCAACTCAGTTCAGATCGGTCCGGGTACGAACATCTTTACGTGAAAAAGGAATCAAACAAAGCCTTGATCAGCGTAGGACCCTATTGGCTGAAAGGCGACATTCATGTCGTTCCGGGCGCTCCCTTACATGAGCTCCTATTGGGCAAAACACGTTTTTTCCCGATTACCGACGCCACTTTAATCGGCAGGCCGGAGATAGCATCACGCACGTATTTAGTGAATCGCACAAAGATTGGTTGCATGACAGCCGTAGGGGACGGTCTGGTTGAGCTTTAATGGTAAAAGGCAAGTAAGCCCAAATGACTAGCCGATTTCCAACCGAGATCAATCACATTAAAGCCCAGGGGGTCGTCAGGATTCTATGGAATGATGACCATACAGGAAACTATCCAGAAACGTACCTGAGGGGTTACTGCCCTTGCGCTCTTTGCCAAGGGCACGGCGCCACCCGGAAGTTTATCTCCGTTCCGGATGCTAAGTTGATTGACATCCATCCAATAGGAAACTACGCGATAGAATTTCACTGGCACGATGGTCACAGTACCGGCATCTACACCTATGACTATCTCCGGTCTCTCTGTCCGTGTCCAGAGTGCGATTCTTCAGACGATCGCAGTTGAAACTAACGGCTTCAGTTTGTTCGGATTTATCTAGTCCTTTCAAATAGCCCTGGTTTAGCGAAGCGCCAGGACTCCCGTGCTTTAATTTCCGCGTAAGCCCAACGACCAGCGGTACAATCGCATTAAATTGTTCTTGCCGCGCTCACATGAGTTAAACTAAATCGCTTTGAACTAAATAGACCGTGTGAATGCTTGACTTAGTGGAATGCCTTTCCTACTCTGTTTTGCTGGTCCAAAACACTGGTCGACAACTTGTTCTCTATAAGCGAGAGTGGCGGAACTGGCAGACGCACTAGACTTAGGATCTAGCGGGTAACACCATGGGGGTTCGAGTCCCCCCTCTCGCACCAGCGTTGTCCGTCGTGAAATAAGGAAGGGATGTTGTGTGGTGATCGGGTCGATGCTAAGCCGCAGAGGAGACAGCTGCGGATCACCGCTCTTATGCTATGAAAATAGATCTAGATGAGCTAAGTCCAGTACAACGCAAGGTTCACATCGAGCTACCGGCAAACGAAGTCGCCGGTGAATTCTCTCGCGCCTACCACGACCTTGGCAAACGTGTTCGCATCAAGGGATTTCGCGCGGGGAAGGCTCCGCGAAGTGTTCTCCAGGGAATCTATGGAAATGAAATAAGAGAGCAAGTCCGTTCACAATTAGTCGAACATTCACTCGGTGAAGTAATCAAAGACCGAGGCTTGCAACTAGTTTCCCGCCCAGAGATAGAGGCCGCCGAGCTCCAGGAGAACGGGGATTTTTCCTTTTCAGCTGTTTTTGAGGTTAAGCCCGAAATCGATGTTAAGAATTACCTCGACATCAAGGTCAAGAAACCGCGAATTGCTGTAACCGACGATCAGATTGATGAAGCGCTAAAACGTTTGCAACAGAGCCACGCGCGTTTAGAGCCCGTTACCGATCGGACGGTGGCCGAGCGTGGGGATTTCATCGCGGTAGATTTTGCCGGCTCTGTGGACGGCAAGCCTTTCTCCGGGGGCAAAGGCGACAACTATATTATCGAGATAGGAGCCGGCCAGGCATTGCCGCAATTTGATGATGCTTTGCAAGGAGCCAAGCAGGGTGAGGGAAAACAAATTAAGGTCACTTACCCCGAAGACTATCCCAATCGTGGTCTTGCCGGCAAAACTGCCGAGTTCTCAGTCCTCGTGCGTGAGATCAAGCAGAAAGTACTTCCGACGATCGATGACGAGTTCGCCAAAGATCATGGCGAATGCTCCTCGTTAGAGGAATTGAAGCGAGTCATTCGTCAACGGCTCGAAGCCGAGCTCGCGCAATACCAAAAAGAAGAGCTCAAGGAACAAATTTTAAACCATTTGATTGAGAGTCACTCGTTTGAGCCGCCCGCCTCGATGGTCGAGCGTCAAACTCGATATCTTTTGGAACGAAACGCAAGTGCAGTTCCCAACTCGCCTGAACCGGAAACGGCTCCAACCGCGGAAGAAACCAGAAAAGCGCTCGAGACCCGTGCAGTCCGTCAGGTGCAAGCAACATTGTTGGTTGAGAAGATTTCACAGCTAGAAAAAATAGATGTCGAAGATCGTGACGTTCAAGAGAGAATCGATAAGCTCGTTAGAGCTGGTGGCGAACGCGGGAAGACCCTGCGCGACTTTTATTCCAGATCCGAGGCGCGCGCCGATCTGCGAACCCAAATAGCCTTTGAGCGCACTCTCGATTTCTTGCTGCAACAAGCGACTATTGAAGAGGTTGATCCTTCTTTAAATAAGGTTGATGACGAAAATAAAAAAAGTTAGAATGCCTTGGTAATAAAGGAGTTTGCTAGGATGAATTTTATTCCCATGGTCGTCGAGCAAACCGGCCGCGGCGAGAGAGCCTATGACATTTATTCTCGCTTGCTTAAGGATCGCATTGTGTTTTTGGGGTCCGTTGTCACCGATGATGTGGCGAATCTGATTACCGCTCAGTTCCTTTTTCTCGAATCGGAAGATCCTGAACGCGATATTTTCTTCTACATCAATTCTCCTGGCGGATCTGTGACTGCAGGATTAGCGATCTATGATACGATGCAGTACGTCCGACCACAGATCTCCACGGTTTGTGTCGGGCAGGCTGCGAGCATGGGCGCCGTGCTCCTTGCCGCCGGCAGTAAAACCAAACGGTATGCGCTGCCCCATGCGCGGATTATGATTCACCAGCCGCTGGGTGGATTCCAGGGGCAGGCGGCGGATATTGATATTCAAGCGCGCGAGATTCTTAGAATGCGTGAAGAGTTGAATAACATCCTCATGAAACATACCGGGCAAAGCTTAAAGAAGATCGAGAAGGACACCGATCGGGACATGTTCATGTCAGGTAAGCAAGCGCAGGAATACGGTTTGGTTGACGAGGTGATCGCGACTCGACCTGAAGGCACTTTGAAAAAGTGATTCAAATGAAGCGGGGGTTCTATGCCAAAGCACGGGGATGATCGATCCGGGAATCTCGTTTGCTCTTTCTGTGGAAAGAGTCAAGACGAGGTTCGCAAGTTGATTGCTGGACCGACCGTATACATTTGCGACGAATGCATCGATCTATGCAACGACATCATTGCCGAAGAGTGCGATCACGATGAAACTCTTACGGCCTCCTCTAACGTTCCAAAGCCAGCTGAAATCAAAAGAGTTCTAGATCAGTATGTGATCGGCCAAGAGCGAGCGAAACGGATTCTCGCCGTCGCGGTTCATAACCATTATAAACGCATTGACAGCCAGATGGTGACGGGCGATGTTGAATTGCAGAAGAGTAATATTCTACTGCTTGGGCCCACCGGTTCCGGAAAGACCCTGTTGGCGCAGACTCTTGCACGCTTTCTGCAAGTGCCCTTCACCATAGCTGATGCAACCAGCCTCACAGAGGCGGGGTACGTTGGCGAAGATGTGGAAAATATAATCCTTAACCTGCTGCAAGCGGCGGATTATGACGTTGAAAAGGCTCAGCGGGGGATCGTATATATTGACGAGATCGATAAGATTTCTCGAAAATCGGACAATCCGTCGATTACTCGCGATGTCTCCGGGGAGGGTGTGCAACAGGCGCTGCTGAAGATCATCGAAGGAACCATGGCGAGCGTTCCACCAAAAGGCGGCAGAAAGCATCCGCAGCAGGAGTTTTTACAGGTAGACACGACTAACATTCTATTTATCTGTGGCGGCGCTTTCGTTGGTCTTGAAGATATTATCCGTAAGCGAACTGGGAAAAAACGCATGGGCTTCGGCGGTCATCTCGATGAGCAAGATGGCAAACGGCCCACCGAGCTTTTGCATGAAACGCGGCCGGAAGATCTGCTTAAGTTCGGATTGATACCGGAATTTATAGGGCGATTGCCCGTGATCGCTACCTTGGACGAGCTGGATGAATTCGCTTTAGTCCGTATACTGAAAGAACCGAAGAACGCGTTAACAAAACAGTATTCCAAACTTTTCGAAATGGAAAGCGTGCATCTTAAGTTCACGGAAGAGGCGCTTCGATCGATTGCACGGGACGCGATGAAACGTAAATCCGGCGCGCGAGGGCTAAGAGCAATCATGGAAAATATTATGCTCGATATTATGTATGACATGCCTTCGCAGCCCAACATCAAGGAGGTCGTGATTTCCGAGGAAGTGGTCAACAAAAACGAACCTCCTATTGTTGTGTACACCAAAGCGGCGGAAAGCGCTTAGGAAGGGAAACGTATGTTGTTTCGCAGTGATAAAAAGGATGAGAAGGAAAAAGACTCGGGTGGATCCACCCGCGTTCCGTTGCTACCTTTGAGGGACATTATTGTCTTCCCGCATATGGTCGTGCCGCTTTTTGTCGGCCGCCAACGTTCTATTCGAGCATTGGAAGAAGCTACGCAAAAACAAGGGCCAATTTTTTTGTCCTCGCAGAAGGATGCGAAGACGAACGAGCCGGCAGAGGACGACATTTATAAAATCGGCACGTTAGGCACTGTTGTCCAGATGCTAAAACTTCCGGACGGCACGGTCAAAGTCTTAATTGAAGGAAAACGGCGTGCTCAGATTGCGCGGTTTGTAAATAATCCTGAGTTCTTCTTGGTAGACGTAGAGGAAGCTCCGGAAGTTAATGAGCGGAATACTGAAGTAGAGGCTTTGACGCGCGAGGTTCACACCACGTTTGAGAATTACGTCAAGCTCAAGAAGAAAATTCCTCCCGAGATGGTGATGTCGGTATCCTCGATTGATGATCCGGGACGACTAGCGGACACCATTGTGGCTCACTTGGGGATCAAGTTAGAAGACCGGCAAAATCTGCTCGAAACTTTCAATGCGGCCGAACGCTTGGAAAAGGTGTTAGGGCATATGCGTGCGGAAATCGAAATACTTGAGGTCGAGCGTCGTATTCGCTCGCGTGTCAAGAAGCAGATGGAGCGTTCGCAAAAAGAATATTATCTGAACGAGCAAATGCGTGCGATCCAGAAAGAACTTGGTGAGAAGGACGAGTTCAAAAACGAAATCCAAGAAATCGAGGAGAAAATCAAGCAGAAAAAGCTGTCGGCGGAAGCTCGCGAGAAGATTGATAAGGAGCTTAAGAAGCTGAAGATGATGTCACCGATGTCAGCGGAAGCGACAGTGGTCAGGAATTACATCGACTGGATCTTGAGCTTGCCCTGGAATGAGTTTACCGATGACAAGCTTGATATCACCGAAGCGGAACGGGTTTTGGAAGAAGATCATTATGGTCTCGAAAAGGTAAAAGAGAGAATTCTCGAATATCTTGCGGTGCAAAGTCTCGTGGGTAAGATCAAGGGGCCAATTTTGTGTCTTGTGGGACCTCCCGGAGTCGGAAAAACTTCATTGGGACGGTCGATCGCGCGCGCAACCGGGAGAAAATTCGTTCGAGTGTCTTTGGGGGG